>JAUHWK010000424.1 GCA_030424555.1 bacterium
GGCGTGGGGTGAGCCAGCCCCTGGCCGGTGGGGCGACCACGGGCTTCGCGTGGCACCGCCGCCGGAGACCATCGCGCGGCTGCCCTACGAGGCCCTGCATCCGATGGGGGTGGAGCAGAAGCGGGCACGGACGCTCGCGGAGGTCGCCGCCCGGGCTGCGGCGATCCGATCGTGGTGTGATGCGGGTGCCGAGGCCGCGCGGGGCCGGCTGGCCTTGATCCCTGGGATCGGCCCGTGGACGCTGGCGTCGTTCCTGGGGGGCTGGATGGCGGACGCCGACGCCGTGCCCCTGCGCGACGCGCACCTGCCCAACACGGTCGCCTGGGCACTCCAGGGCCAGGCGAGAAGCGACGATGCGGAGATGCTGCGGCTGCTCGCCCCGTTCCGTCCTCAACGCGGCCGGGTGCTCCAGCTGATGCTGCACGCGGGCGTGTCGGCGCCCAAGCGGGGCCCCAAGCGGCGCTCGGGGTGGGTCCCTGGATCCTGAGTCGCGTGCGCAGTGTCCCGGCGGTTACCAGGCGCCCATGGGACTCACCGGTGGCTGTTTCTGTGGCGGGGTGCGGTACGCGATCGCGGAGCCCCTGCGGGATGCGCGCGCGTGCCACTGCTCGCGGTGTCGCAAGACGTTCAGTGGGGCGGGCTCGGCCTACGCCGAGGTGGCGCCCGGCGCGTTCTCCTGGGTTGCCGGGGAGGCGATGCTGACGCGGTTCGACACGGTACCCGGCTTTGGCCTGGTGTTCTGCTCCGTGTGCGGCACGACCTTGGCGGGCCTGGCCGGCGACGCGGTCCACGGCGTGACCCTGGGGACGGTCGACGGCGATCCGGGCGTGCAGATCGCCTGGCACCTGCACGTGGCGTCCAAGGCGCCGTGGGACCACCTCGGTGGGGAGGCGCCGCGGTACGCCGAGGGCCCCGACGGTCCGCGCATCGAGGACGAAGGCTCCGGCTAGCGCGGTCGGTCCAGCACCATCACCGCCTCGACGTGGTGGGTCTGCGGGAACAGGTCGACGCCGAACACTTCGGTGAGGCGGTAGTCGCCGAGGTGCCGGTGTAGGTCGCGGGCGGCTGCGGTGGGCTGGCAGGCCACGTACACGACCCGCTTGGGCCGGAGTGCCAGCACCCGCTCGAGGACGATCCCCGCACCCGCGCGCGGCGGATCCAGCACCACGGCGTCAAATGGCTCGCGGGACACGTCGTAGCGCTCCGCAGGCGTGGCGTGGGTGACGACCCGTCCCGACACGTTGGCCCGATCGGCGCTGGCCGCCAGATCCTTCAGTGCCGCGCCCCCGATCTCCACGGCGACGACGGGTACCCCCGACGCGGCGAGGGGAATCGAGAAGTTGCCGATCCCCGCGTACAGGTCGAGCACACGCTCCGGCTGCACATCGAGGATGCGCCGGCACACGGCGTCGACCAGGCGCGCGTTCTGCTCGAGGTGGACCTGGTAGAACGCCTCGGGGGACGCCCGGAGGCGGTGCTCGCCGACCGGAAGCCACCGGGTGGGGTCGCCGGCGATGACGGTGCGGCCGTGGGCGACATCCCCCAGGGCCGCGAGCTGCTCGAACGTGCCGGGCCGGACGGGTCCGGTCGTGTGGAAGACGTGGGCGACGCCGGTGCCGTCGCTGCGGACATCGACGCGGTCCAGGGCGGGATCGGACACCGTCGCCACCACCCGCTGGAGGGCGGGGAGGACCTGTTGGATCTCGGGGCGTGCGATCCGGCAGGTGGTGATCGGCACGAACGCGTGGGTGCCAGCCCCTCGGTACCCGAGCTGTCCGTCCTGGATCCGCAGGCTGATGCGCGCGCGGTGCCCGTCGGGTGAGGGTGCCGTGAGCACTGGCACCGGGTCGGACTGGCGAAACACGCTGGCGAGCATCGCGCCGAACAGCGGGCCACGCGCGGGGTGGCGTAGCGGCGCCAGATCGCACCCTCCACACGCGGCATCGTGGGGGCACGGGGGGGCGATGCGGTCGGGGGAGGGGGTCACGACCCGGTCGAGCTCGGCGTGCTGGACCCGTCCTCGTCGGCGTCCTGGGTGCCAGGTGACCTCGTCGCCAGGCAAGGCCCCCGGAACCTGCAAAAAGGTCCCGTCGTCGAGGCGTGCGCTGGCGGTGCCGTCGGGGCGCAGCGAGGTCAAGCGGACGGGGTCGGTCGCCAACGGTCCTCCGGGGATGATGGGCGCGACGGGGTTAGGACCCCGCGATGACGCTGTCCATCACCGCCGTGTTCTGCACCCGCAACCGCGCCGAGCCCTTGGCGGCGGCGCTGGCCGATGTCGTCGCCCAGCTCGGCGCATCCGATCGCGTGCTGGTGGTCGATCAGTCCGACCCGGAGGTCGTGGCGCGCAACGCCTCGGCGATCCAGGCGCTCGACGAGGCCCGCATCGTGCATCGGGTGGACGCCGCACGCGGGGTGCCGCAAGCCCGCAACCTCGCGGTCGCCAGGGCCACCACGCCCTTGCTGTGGTTCCTCGACGACGACGTGCGGGTCATGCCTGGGGCGCTGGAGGCGATGCGGGCGGTGTTCGACGATCCCGCGGTGGGGGCGGCTGCTGGGCGGATCGAGGAGCGGCGGGTGCGGCTGCACGCGGGACGTCCTGGCCTGACGCTGGGATGGGATGGCCGGATCCGGCAGCGCATCGTCGGCCTGCGTCCCACGGCGATGCAGGTGCTCCCTGGGGTGTTTGCGGCCCGGGCGGTGGCACTTCGGGGGGCGGGGCCGTGTGATGCCGGGTTTGGGGGCGGATCGGCGTTCTTGGAGGACGTGGAGTGGTCCACCCGGATCCGGCGAGCAGGCTGGGCCCTTCGGTTCGTCCCGGACGCCACCGTGGTCCACCTGTCGGCACCGTCCGGCGGCAACCGGGTGACGTCGCCCGCGGTGTACGACCGCTGGCGGGTGCGCAACACGGCGCGGTGGCTGCGTCGGCATCGGCCCTGGGGGGTGGCGCCAGCCGCCGCCGTGTTCACCGCGATCGCGGGCCGTCGCGCGTGGGACCAGCGCTCGGTGGATCCGGTCGTCGACCTGGTGTCGGCGTTCGTCGACGGATGGATCGACGGCGTCGCACCGCCCGTGAGCGGGCGTCCGGAAGATCAGGATCCCGACGACGCCGCGGGCTCGGGGGCGGGCTCCGGGTCGGGGTACAGGTAGCCCCACTCACCGTACAGCCCGAGCCAGAAGCGCTTGCTGAGCGGGTACATCGCGCCCGTGATCGCCACGGTGCTCACCGGGACAAACCACCCGAGCGCGGGGTCCATGATTCGGCCCGTGGCGAACGCAATCGCGAGCACGCTCACGACCCAGAAGCACGCGATGATGTAAGGCAGGGTGACGGCACCGGTCCAGAAGCCCTCGTCGCGATCGAACACCACGCCGCACACGTCGCAGCGGCTGTGCATCGACAGGGGCCCAGAGAACGCCCGGCCTTCGTCACACATGGGACAACGGCCGGTCAGGGCGGACATCACGGGGCTGTGGGCCATGGGACCTCCAAGTCGGCGCGCTCAAGGTAGCAGCGAGCGTGCCATCGCGCGGTGCAGCACACCGGCCTCGTAGAACGGCTCGCCAAGGCGTTCATATCCGAGCCGGTCGTAGAACGGGATGGCCGTGTCCTGAGCGTGCAAGAAGAGACGGGAATGGCCGCCGTCGCGGGCGATCGCCTCCAGCGCGTCCATCAGGGCGCGTCCGATGCCGAATCCCTGGTGCTCGGGGGCGACCGCGACCCGTTCGGCCTTAGCCTCGCCGTCCTTGCGCCGCAGCCGGGCCGTACCGACCACGGCACCAGCGTCGTCGAGGACGGCGACGTGGTGGC
>JAUHWK010000425.1 GCA_030424555.1 bacterium
CCCGCTGGAGGTGCAGGATCCCACGGTCGCGTTCGTCGCGGACTTCTCGCCCCCCAAGGTCGCAAGCGCTGTGCTCACCCGCACGCCCTACTTCGAGCCGGCAGACGATGGATCGGGCACCGTCTACTTCTCGCCCACCGACACCCTCCGAGGCCTGCCGGTCGGTGCCAGCGTGCGCATCACGACCACCGAGCCCGTGGTCACCCGCCCCCTCCTCACCACCGTGGGACCCACGTCCCTGGCATGGCAAGACACGCCGTCCGGCTCGGTCGACGCCACCCTGTGGACCCTCGAGGCGATCCCGACGGGCGACGGGGAGTACGCCTTCACCGTCGTCCTCGAAGACGCGGTCGGAAACCGAAGCACCCCGCCTGAACCCCTCGACGTGCGGATGGTGATCGACACCGAGGGCCCCACCGAGCCCCTCGACGTGGACACCCCCGGGCTCGTCGTCCTGACCCGTGCCCCGTGGGGATCCGAAGGCACCGACGGCGTGGCCCGCGCCGAGGTGGTCGGCTTGGCGGGCGCTGTCCCCGCCGGTGCCGTCGTGGTCGCCCAGGACACGACCAGCGTCCTCGCCAGCACCCGGGCGGAGAGCGACGGCTCGTTCTCCGACCTCCGAATCCCTGGCGACCGGCCCGAGGTCCTGGTCGCCTACCTGGATGAGGCAGGGAACCCCTCCCCCACCGCACCCGTGCGGGACGGCGTCTGGACAGCATCCCTGGGCGGCAAGACCCCCGGAGAGCGCTTCCCGAACCCCCACCGGTTCACCGCCGCCTCCAGCACCCCCACCACCCTGGTGTCCGGGACCGAAGTGGCCGACGTCGCCCTCCTCAGCACCTCGGGTGGCTCGGTGACGACCCAGGGTGCAGAGGCGTGGCAGGCGTGGGAGACGGGCACCGACGCGCCCCCAGCCCTGATCAACGCGGCCATGGCCTACGATCCGGTCCGCGACGCGCTCCTGCTCTACGGCGGGTACGACGCAGGTGCCGTGGGCGCCGTGTGGCGCTGGGAGGGGCATCGGTGGGTCCTCCTCACCGATCTCGCCGATGGCCCGGGCCCACGACGGTACCACGCCATGACGTTCGACCCGTCCCGCAAGGCCCTGCTCGTGTACGGCGGCTGGGACACAGGACAGGGCGACACCTGGTCGTACGACGGCACCACCTGGACCCAGGTCGCCACCGAGGACGAGGGGCCAGGCGCCCGCAACCGACACGGCATGGCCTACGATCCCGCGCGGGGCGAGGTCGTGGTGTACGGAGGCATCGGCGGCCTGGACTGGCTCAGCGACACCTGGATCTGGGACGGCACCACCTGGCGAGACGCGGCCCCCACCGGCCCCACACCCGGGGCGCGGCAGGTGCACTCGATGGCACCGGACGCCGTCGGGGGAGGCGTCCTGCTGTTTGGCGGGAACATCCAGGACGGCGGGGTCGTCACCATGGACGACACCTGGCGCTGGGATGGGTCGTCGTGGCACGAGGTGGGCACGACCGGCCCCACCCCTCCGCCACGCCACTCCGCGGCGATGGTGTCCATCCCGTCCACCGGGGAGGTGATCCTGTCGGGCGGGTACGCCAGCGCCAGCGGCCCCCTTGGCGACCACTGGCGCTGGGACGGCAGCGCATGGTCAGCCATCCCGCAGGGCACCTCGCCCGCACCCGCGTACGATCACCGCGTGGCGTATGACGCCGCGCGCGAACGCCTCGTCTGGTTCGGCGGCAACGACGGCACCCCGCGCGCCGACACCTGGACCTCCACGACCCACAGCACGTGGGACCTGCACCCACCCGACGGGGTCCTCCCGCCCGAGCGCCGCGCCGATCCGCCGGTCTTCGCTCCCTTCACACCCGACGCCCCCGAGCTCGTGGTGTTCGGCGGGCTCACCTCCTACCCCTACGAGCTGCTGGGAGACACCTGGTCCTGGGACGGCGATCGGTGGCGTGAAGGCGCGCTCACCGGCCCCTCGCCCGCCCCGCGCTACGGCGGCACCATGGTCTGGGACGCCGCCCGCGAGGAGGTCGTCCTGTTCGGCGGATGGCAGGAGCTGAGCGGCCCCCGGTACGGCGACACCTGGACGTGGGATGGCACCACCTGGACCGACCGCACCCCTTCGGGAACCAGTCCCGACCCGCGCTCCAGCCCCGCGATGGTGTTCGACCCCAGCCGGGAAGAGGTCGTCCTGTTCGGAGGCTACGGCGGCACCCGGCGCAACGACACCTGGACCTGGAACGGCGCCCGCTGGGTGGAGGACCCGCCGGTGGGCAGCCCGCCCCCTGCCCGCGATCGCGCCGCGATGGCCTACGACGAGGCCCGGGACGAGATCGTGCTGTTCGGCGGCACCAATGGAAGCGACCGCGACGACACCTGGGTGTTCGACGGCAGTGGGTGGCAGGAGATCACGCCGGTCGGAGACGCCCCAGAGGCCCGTACAAACCATGCGATGGCCTACGACCCCGGGGTCGGCATCCGGTTGATCGGCGGCACCCACGGGAGCACGATGATGACCGATCAGTGGGTGTGGTCCGGCACCGGATGGGCCCGCCGAGACGCACCGATCACGGCCGCCGAGCCCGCCCGCATCAGCGCCGGGTTCGCGATCGATCCCGTGCGCCACCAAGCCGTCCTGTTTGGCGGGGATCGCCAGAACGACCTGTGGGTCCTCGGAACCGACGGTGCCGCCCGTCCCCACCATGCGGTCCACGTCGCCACCGGCCAAGCCGGCCTCGATCCCAAGACCGTCCGGGCCGTCACCGTCCGGTGGCGGGTCGGTGGCGAAGGCCACCCTCCGGCAACCACGGGATCCGGCGCGGTGCTCCAGGTGTGGGACGTGAATCAGTGGATCGAGGTCGCGCGGCACAGCGCCGGATCGGACGAGGCCGACACCCTGGTGTGCTGGATGGTCCGCGCCGACGACACGGTGGCGGCCCCGCCGGACTGCACGGTCGAGACCGACCCCACACGCCTGCGTCGGCTGTTCCTCGGACGCCCCCACGAAGTGCACGCGCGGGTGTTCCCGGTCGCCGACAACGGCGCGACCTTTCCCGCCGTGGACGAGGCTGCCTACGGTCGAATCCGCTCCACCAGCGTGGAGGTCGAGGTCGTCACCCGACGCCCTTGACCCGTGTCCTTCCTTCGTCGGAGCGATAGCCGCGCGCCATGCCTTCCGACCTCGCCACCGTGCTCTCGATCGTCCGCGACGCCGCCCAGCGCCCTGCGGACCCCGGTCGCCTGGACCAGGTCGACCCCCGCTTGTTCGAGGCGGTCGCCCCGGTCGTGGACCGCTGGTGCCGCACCTGGTTCGACCTGACGATCGACGGCACGGACCACGTCCCGCGAGGCCCCGCGCTCATCGTCGGCAACCACAACAGCGGGATCTCCTTTGTGGAGGCCCTGGGCATGGGGGCCAACGCGTGGGTCGAGGGCTGGGGCCACATGGACGAAGCCCCCTGGCACGCCCTCGCCCACGACGCGATCGTCGACATGCCCGCGCTGGGTCCCTTCCTCATCCGCGCGGGCGCCATCCGGGCCAGCCACGCCATGGCCGATGCGGCGTTCGAGGCCGGACGCAAGATCCTCGTGTTCCCGGGCGGCAACCTGGAGGCGTTCCGGTCCTACACCGACCGCCACCGCGTCACCTTCGGCCCCCACCGGGGCTACGCCCGGCTCGCCTTGCGCCACCAGGTCCCGATCGTGCCCCAGGTCAACCATGGAGGTCACCGGGGCTTGCTCGTGCTGCGCGACAACCAGGACCTCGCCCGCTGGTCCGGCGCCAAGCGCCTCCTCCG
>JAUHWK010000426.1 GCA_030424555.1 bacterium
GACCCGACGTGCCGCCCTCACCACCTGGATCCTGCTGCTCCTGGCCGTCGCCACCACCGGACCGGACGGCGCAGGCCTGCCGGACTGGGTGATCGCAGCGATCGGCGGCGACCTGCAAGCCCACGAACCGTGGGTGATCGCGCACTTCAACCTGATGGGCGTGTGGCCCCTCGTCCTGACCACGCAGGCGGCCCGTCGCTGGTTCGTCCGCCCCCTGTGGCTGCTGCCCTTCCTGGTGGCGTCGATGGCGGGCGGCGCGTTCGTCCTGCTGCCAGCCCTCGCCGTGGTCGGCGACACCGTCCATCCGCGCGGACAGGTCGGGCGCCTGGTGCAGCGACCGGTCGGCCAGGCGGTCCTGGCGCTGAGTGCGGTCGCCCTGGTCGGGTGGGGGCTCGTCGCGGGGTCCCCGGCCGCCTGGTGGCACGCGTGGCAGACCGATCCCTTCCTGCACGCGATGGCCCTGGACAGCGTCGCGGTGTGGATCGCGAGCATGCTCCTGGCGCGCAGCGAGGACCCGGAGGGCTGGACCGTCACCCTCGTGCCCTTGCTGGGCACGTGCTGGTGGACGGCGACGCGGCCTGCTCAGATCGAGGCGACCGCGCCCTTGTAGAACCCGTCGAGCACGTCCATGTGCTTGGCCTCGACGACCTTGCGCTTGACCTTGAGCGACGCGGTGAGATCGCCCTCTTCCACGCTGAGATCGGTGTCGAGGATGTGGAAGTACTTGAGGGTCGAGTAGCTCGGGAGCTCGTCGTTGAGGACGTCGACCGCGTCCTGGACCAGCTGCTTGACCGCCGGCTCCTTGGACAGCTCGGCGTAGCTCTTGCCGCCCAGGCCGTGGTCCTCCGCCCAGGCGGGGAGGCCGTCCGGGTCCATCGTGACGAGCGCGACGCAGTAGTTGCGGGCGTTGCCGTGGACGAGCACCTGGCTCAGGTAGGGACACAGCGCCTTGAGCCGAGACTCCAGCGCCTGCGGGGCGACGTACTTTCCGCCCGAGGTCTTGATCAGGTCCTTCTTGCGATCGGTGATCTTGAGACGGCCGTGGTCGTCCAGCTCCCCGATGTCGCCGGTGCGAAGCCACCCATCCTCGATCGTCTCGGCGGTCTTGTCCGGCAGGCCCCAGTAGCCGCGCATCACGCCCCGGCTCTTGATCAACACCTCGCCGTCGGCCGGATCGATCGCGACCTCGGTGCCCGGCACGGGCGGTCCGACGGTGCCGAACCCGAAGCCCTCGGGAAGGTTCACGAAGCTGGCCGCGCTGGACTCGGTGAGGCCGTAGCCCTCGAGGATCAGGATGCCGCAGGCGTGGAAGAACTCCGCCATGTCGCGCGACAGCGGCGCCGAGCCGGAGATGAAGAACCGAACCTTTCCGCCGAACCGCTGCTTGATCTTGGTGAACACCAGCCGATCCGCGATCGCGAACTTGAGCGCGAGCAGGCCGGACGGCTCCCGGTACTGCTGGCGGACCCGGCTGACCTCGCGGCCGACGTTGATCGACCAGCGGAAGATGCGCTCCTTGAGGCCCCCCTCCTGCTCGATGCCGGTGACGATCTTGTTGTACGCCTTCTCGAAGATGCGCGGTGCGGCCGCCATCCAGGTGGGCTGGACCACCGCGAGGTTGTCGATGATGCGCGGGATGCGGCCATCGACCGCCGTCTTGACGTTGGCGGTGATCATGATCACCAGCAGCACCTTGCCGAAGCTGTGCGACAGCGGGAGCCACAGGAACTGCTTGTCGTCGGGCTGGAAGATGTCGACCGAGTCCATCGCCTCGGACATGTACACCCAGCAGTCGTGCAGCAGCTCGACGCCCTTGGGCCGGCCCGTGGTGCCCGAGGTGTAGATCAGCGTGGCGAGATCCTCCCGCCCCAGCTCGTTCATCCGGGCGAAGAAGGCGTCTTCATCGGCCTCGTGGACCGTCTTGCCGTGGTCTTCGAAGGCGGAGAGCGGGACGACCCAGCCATCCTCGGCGGCCTCGCCGTCGAACACGATCACCTTCTCGACGTGGGGGATCTGCGCCCGGATCTCGATCAACTTGGAGACCTGGCCCATGTCCTCGGCGAACACGAACCGGCTGCCGGAGTCCGACAGGATGTACTCGCACTCCTCGGGGGTGTTCGAGGGGTAGATCGTGGTGGTGGCCGCGCCGGCGGCTTGGATGCCGAAGTCCGCCAGGATCCAGTCGATCCGCGTGGTGCTCAGGATGCTGATCCGGTCGCCCCGGGCCGTGCCGAGATCGCGCAGCCCGGCGGCGAGCGCCTGGGTGCGGACCAGCACCTCACGCCAGGACAGCGTGTGCCAGGTCTCGGACGCGTCGGGGTAGGAGAAGGCCTCATCGTCCGGGGTCTCGAGACACCGATGGACGAGCAGCTCGACGACGTTGTCGAGGGTACGGTCGTTCTTCTTGTCACGAAGCGCGTTGAGCACGGGGACACCTCGGGCTGGGCAGGCCCTGTCCTACAACCGCCACACCCCCGGCGCGCAAGCCGAGAACCCGGGCGTCCACAACCCCCTCACGCCGTGTCGAGGCGGGGGATCTCCTCGGTGGGCTCGACGGAGGCCCGCCACTGCAGGCCACGACCCCGCAGCGCACGCGAGACCTCGTCCTCGCGGGCACGATCCACCAGCAGGACCACGTCGTCGCCACGGCGAAGGCGGGTGCGGTCTCCCACCGGCAACAGCACCGATCCCCGCCAGATCGCAAGGGGCAGGGCGCCGCCCTGAACATGCAGGTCCACCACGGCCGGGGCCTGATCCAGCCCGCCGACCCGCGCGCGGAGCAGGCGGGTCCGGTTGCCCTCCACGCGCGCTTCCCAGGCCTCGACGTCCACCCCGCCAAACAGCGAGGACGCATCCATGCGGTGCACCATGTCGGCCGTCACGCCAGACCGGTGGTCCCCCAAGGCCGCGTACAGGTGCTTGAGCCGCGCCTCATGCCGCACCGCCTGGAGGAACAGGTAGTTGACCTCCTCGTTGCGGGTGAGCCCGATGGCGCCACGCCGCGTGTCCACCTCGACACGCTCCAGGGTGCCCTCCTTGAGGGCGTTGGCGTGCAGCACGTTCAAGCCGGCGTCCTCGGCCTCCTGACAAGAGTCGGGGTTGGTGTCGATCAGCACGACCTCCTCCCCGCTGGCCTGGAGCACCTCGGCGAGCTGACGGGCCAGTCCGTGAGCCCCCAGCACGACCCAGCCCCGATCGGACGCGCGCCGCTGCCCGAGCGCCTGGGCGACCAGGCCGCCGGTGACGCCCGCCGTGACCACGGTCACCGCGATCACGAGGAACACCAGGGCCCGCAGCTCGCTCGCGCCCTCGACCCCTTGCTTGGCCAGCTCGGAGGCGAACAGCGACGCGACGGCCGCCGCCACGATGCCGCGCGGCGCCATCCAGGCGATCAGCGCCCGACGGTCCCACGACAGCTCGGTCCCGATCGTGCTGGCCAGCACGTTGAGCGGCCGGACCACGAACATCAGCATCGCGACCACGCCGAGCCCCGGCCAGCCCAAGGCCATCATCTCCGCCACCCGCACGTCCGCGGCCAGCAGGATGAACAGCAGCCCGATGAGCATGACGGTGAGCTGCTCCTTGAACTCCAGCAGCTCGCGCTCCACCGGCGTGCCGAGGAAGCGCACGGTCATGCCCCCGATGGTGACGGCCGCGATCCCGCTCTCGTGCAGCAGCGCCTCGCTCACCTGGAACAGGGCGAGGACCATCGACAGGGTGAACACGTTGGTGAGCTCGTGGGGCACCAGGCCCCGCACCCGCAGCACCC
>JAUHWK010000027.1 GCA_030424555.1 bacterium
CCGTCGAGGCGCTCGGGAAAGGGGCCGGTCACCGGGACCTCGTCCACGCTGACCACGTGGCCCGAGGGGCTGGCGTGGCGGCGCAGGCGGACGCCGTGACCTGCCGGGAGGCCGCCGAGGCGATCGAGGGCCGACCGCGTGAGCGTGAGCGGCGCGGGTGCGACCACCGCGGGGGGGCGGTTCAGTCCGAGAGCTTCACGAACGCTGTCCCACAGGCCCACGGTGGACTCCTCCCCCCGATGGCCGGGGGACTCCCTCCGCGGTAACGCGCCCACCTGCCTGGGAGGGGCGATGCCTTCGGTCCTGTTCGTGTGTCTCGGCAACATCTGTCGCAGCCCGATGGCCCATGCCCTGGCGGTGGTGCGGGCGCAGGACGAGGGGCGAACGGACCTCGTGTTCGACAGTGCGGGGACCAGCTCGACGCACCAAGGCGAGCCCGCGGATCGGCGGACCCTGGAGGTGCTTCGGCGTCGCAGCCGGGTGGTGCCGATGGTGTCGCGGCCCGTGGTGCCCGACGACTACCAGCGGTTCGACTGGATCCTGGCGATGGACGGATCCAACCTGGCCACGCTGCGTCGGCGCGCGCCAGGCCACGCCAAGGACAAGGTCCACCGGATGCTGGCACCGACCACCGGCGGCGACGTCCCCGACCCGTACTACGGCGGCGCGGACGGGTTCGATCACGTCCACGATCTGGTGGCGGACGCCCTCGACGCGTGGTGGCCTCGCTGGACCGACCCGTCCTGAGCCGCGGCAGCAGGACGCCTACCCACGCCAGGACTACTCCTCGGCGGGTCCGTCGGGCAGCGCCACGTACGCGCCGCGCGTGAGGCGCTGGCGCACCACCTCGTGCTGTCGGCGCTTGTACCAGGCGTGCGCGTTCTCCCCGCTCTCGTTGTTGCGGGCGGTCTCGGCGTCGACGACCTGCAGCTCCATCGTGACGTACACCACGTCGCCGTCGTCGGGGTTCCAGCCCACGGGGAGCGCGTCGTCGGGCACCCGCACGGGCAGGTCGACCACGATGTTGATCATCTGAAAGCTCCGCCCGCTGAACGCGTTGCGGTTGGCGTCGGCGTCGTGGCCCGGCGGCAGGGCTTGCAGATCGACGCGGAGCGGCTCGGGCAGGAGCTGGTCGAGGGTGGTGGGGTCGAGCAGGTTGTTGTGGCACTGGCCTGGGACGACCTGGTTGCAGGGGAACAGGTGACGCACCATCCAGGTGAGGGCCGACGGCAGGTCCTGCTGGGTCTCGACGACGACGCGGTAGCGCAGCTTGTCGAAGATGCGGGTGGCCACGTCCTCGCGCTTGCTGAGCAGCTTGCTGACCACGGACATGCGCGTCTTCTTGGAGCCGTACATCGCCGCCAGGTTCACGCCCTCTGCGCGCATCCTGTCAGCGGCGCCGGCCACCCGGGCCTGGGCGAGCTCCAGCAGGCGGGTCTCGGAGATGCTAGCCCGGAGGCGCAGATCGGCGGCCTCCAGGTGCTGCATCACGTGCATCAGCTTGAGGATGGTGCAGCACAAGACCTGGCGACGCCGGAAGCCTCGGGTGTCGCTCGCGATGAGGAACACCTCCCGCACATCCGAGATCTCCCGCAGATCCCGCGGGATGCGCAGGCCGAGGTAGGTCTCAACGTAGGTGGCCGCCTCGGCGAACACGACGTCCAGCCGCCGCCGGTGCTCGGGACGGTGGGGGTCGAGCAGGTGCAGGGCGAGGTGGCGGTCGACGTCCTCGAGCGTGGCGAAGGCCGCCTTGTGCCAGTCGATCACCGACCCGCCGGTGAGCATCAGGCGCATCGCCTCGATGTCGCCGACGTCGGGTTCGAGGCGTTGAACCGCCTGATGGACCGAGGTGTCGAGCTGGAGGAAGTCCTGGCGCATGGGGGCCCTCCGCGCCGATGTAGCCCGTCACGTGGCGCGTGCGCCCGCGTCGGCGGCGGGACTTCGGGCTAGGGCGGGCCGGAAGGACGCGCTGGCGTCCGCGCAGGGAGGCCTGGGTGGCCGGTGCCAGACGAGGACGGGACGGACGACGGGATCGGGGCACCGAGGAGGGCCGCCGGGGCCGTGTCGTGGCCACGCGGGGGCGTCGCGTGGAGGTCGAGGGCGAGCAAGGGGCGGTCCACATCTGCTTTCTGGCGGGACACCGGGCGGTGGTGGGCGACCGGGTGCGGTGGGTCCGGGCGCAGGGCACGGGCGGCAAGGTGGTGGCGGTCGAGGCGCGGGACACGGCGCTGACACGGTCGGATCGGGACGGCCGTGAGCGGGTGCTGGCGGCAAACCTGGGCGGGCTGCTGATCGTGGTCGCGTCGGAGCATCCGCCGTACCGACCGGGCCTGGTCGATCGCTACCAGCTCGCCGCCAGCGTGGGCGGGATGCGGTCCGCGATCGTCCTCAACAAGACCGACCTGGGCGTGGGCGACGCGGTCGACGACGACCTGGGCTTTCGGGCCGACCAGGGCACGCCGGTGTTTCGGGTGAGCGCGGAGACCGGCGAGGGTCTGGAGGCGCTCGCCGCCTTCCTCGCCGAGGACGGGCAGGGGGCCTGGGCGCTGGTGGGCCACTCGGGGGTCGGCAAGACCTCCGTGGTCGCGCGGCTCCTGCCCGAGCAGGACGTCGGACCGGTGGGCGAGATCAGCACGTTCTGGGACCAAGGACGGCACACGACCACGGGCAGCAAGCTGTTCTTCGTGCCCGGTGGCGGGGAGATCGCGGACAGCCCAGGGATTCGGACCTTCCTGCCGGGGCGTCTGGCGCCGGAGACGGTGCGCGATCACTTCCCGGGGATGGGCGGGCTCGGGTGTCGCTACCGAGACTGCCTGCACCGAGACGGGGAGGACGGGTGCGTGGCGCCCGACGAGGTGGCACCGGAGGTCCTCGTCCGCTACCGGCGCGTGCTCGACGAGGTCGAAGGCATCGCGTCGCGCCGTGCCCCAGGAGACGGAGCATGAAGGGAGTCCGCCGCATCGCCTGCTTGTCCGCGGTCCTGTGGCCGGTCGGGGTGGGCTTGGCCGACGAGCCGCCGGCTCAGGCGATCGCGCTGACGGCGGCGGGTGGGTGGAACCTGCCGTCCCGCCAGCCGTGGGCCGGCCTCGAGCTGTCGTTTCGCCACGATGGGACCCGGGGAACGCGGTTCCACGGAGGCGTGCGCGGCGGGTGGGCGTTCTTCGAGAACCGGCCCCATGTGGACCTCGACGCCGGGTTCATGACGGTGCTGCCCACTGAGCGACTGATCCGCCTCGGTGTGGCGGCGGGCGCGCAGATGTCCATCGCGCCGTTCGACGTGCCGTTTGGCGTGGCGGGCGACCCCGATGGGTATGGGCGGTTCGCCATCCTGCCGTACGGCTACCTCCAGACCGAGCTCGGCTGGCAGCGTCCGGAGGCCACCAAGGGGCCTGCGGCCTGGTCGCTCGGCGTTCGGGTGGGGGCCACGGGTGCGGCGGGGACGGTCGCGTGCGACGCCGATCCGGAGGAGGACTGCATCGGCCCGGTGGCAGCGTTCGTCGGCGGGATCGTCGGCCGCATCCGGTTCCACGAAGGGGCCTGGATCGAGGCGGTGGCGGGGCCGAGTGCCACCCTGAGCGTGGGCTACGCCTTCCCGATCCGCCGCCGGGCCACGGTGCCCGAAGATCCCGAGGAGACGGCGCGCACGGAGGACCCCGGACCGCCCGCTTCGGAGGACCCGGGCGTGGCGATCGGCGTGGGCGAAGCAGACACCGCAGACTCGGACCTGGCCGTAGACACCGACCCCTCCGACCCGTCCGAGGACACGGACCCTTCTGAGGACACGGATTCTTCTGACGACACCGATCCCGCCGTCGATCCCCTGGAGGCGGAGGACACCGACGCGAACGGGCAGGAGGCCCCGCCTGCCGAGGAGGCCCCGACGCCCGAAGAGGCGCCTGCGCCGGATCTGTACGACGGCTTCCTCGACTGACGCGTCGGGGGCGAGCCGCCTGCGCCGGGCCGTCCGCAGGACAGTGGGATACGCGCGCCGGGCATGCTCGGATCGGGGAGGGCTGGATGGAGTCGGGCACAGTCCTCGCGGGACGGTACCGGGTCGAAGGACGGATCGGGGAAGGGGGCTTGGCCACGGTGTACCGGGCCCGCCACCTGGTCCTGAACAGCCCGGTCGCGGTCAAGGTGCTCAGCGCCCACGACTCCCCCGACCTCCGCAAGCGCCTGCTGCGCGAGGGACGGGTCCAGGCCACGCTCGGCCACCCCAACGTCGTCACCGTGTTCGACGTGGTGGAGCACGCCGAGGGGCCGGCGCTGGTGATGGAGTACATGGGCCACGGCAGCCTGTACGACCTGGTCCGGGAGACGGGCGGCCTGCGCGGGCCGATGTGGGCAGGGGTCGGACACGGCCTGCTCGCGGGGCTGGCGGCCGCCCACCACCACGGGATCGTCCACCGCGACCTCAAGCCGTCCAACGTGCTGATCGACCGGGTGGGCGAGGCGATCGTCCCCAAGCTCACCGACTTCGGTCTGGCCAAGGCCTTCGTCGATCTCAGCCCGGACGCCCCGGCCGCCACCCGGCCTGGCAGCGTGTTCGGCACGCCCGCCTACATGTCGCCCGAGCAGACGCTCGACGCGTCCAAGGTCGACGCCCGCTCCGACGTGTTCTCGATCGGGGTGCTGCTGTACGCCCTGGCCACGCGCCGGTCGCCGTTTCACGCCGCGACCGACCACGACACCTTCCAGCGCATCCGCAAGGGCGATCGCCGCAAGCTCCTCGAGGTCGCCCCCGATCTGCCGTCCCGCTTGGTCGACGTGGTCGAGAAGGCGATGCGGATCCCCATCGACGACCGGTACCCCAACGCAGGCGCGATGCTCAAGGCGTGGGCGCGGGCGAGCACCGGGTCGTTCTGAGGGACGACGGGGCGGTCAGGGCTGCCACAGCGCCTTGGTCCAGGGCGCATCGGTGTCTGGGCGCGCGTACACGGTGCGGACGTGGAGGCGGTCGGGCATGCCCTGCCAGAACTCGATCCGGTGGGGCACGATCCGGAAGCCGCTCCACCACGGGGGACGGGGGACGGTCGCGGAGCCCGCGAAGCGCGCCTGCGCCTCGACCACCTGGGCCTGCAGGGCATCGCGGCTCGGGACCGGCTCGGACTGCGCGGAAGCCCACGCGCCCACCTGGCTGCCCCGGGGACGGCTCGCAAAGTACGCGTCGGCCTCCGCATCGGAGACGGGCTGGGCTCGTCCCTCGAACACCACCTGTCGCTCCAGGCTCTTCCAGTGCAGCACCCCTGCGACGCGGGCGTGGGACGCGAGCGCCTGTCCCTTGCGGCTGCGGGTGTTGGTGAAGAACACGAAGCCGTCGGGGCCGTGCCCCTTGAGCAGGACCGTGCGCACCGTGGGGGCGCCCTCGGCGTCGACCGTGGCGATCTGGACGGCGTCGTGGACCCGGGGCTCGGAGGCTTCGGCCTCGTCGAACCAGGCTTGGAACGCCTCGAAGGGATCGGAAAGGAGCAGCACTCAGCCTCCGACGACGTGGAACTTGACGAAGTTGGTCGAGCCCTTGTGTGGGCCGTTGCCGCCGACGACGACGAGCTCGTCGCCAGGCGCCACGACGCCCTCCATCCGCAACACCCGCTCGCCCTCGGCGATCAGCTGCTCGAACGTCTGCACCATGGGAATCCGGAAGCTCTGCACGCCCCACACGAGCGCGAGCTGATCGACCACCGGAGGGTTGGGCGACATCGCGTAGATCGGGGCGCGGGGCCGCAGCCGAGAAAGGTATCGGGCGGTCGTCCCCGACCAGCTGAACACCATCAGCGGCCGAGGACGCTCCAACACGGCCTGGGCTGCCGCACGACACGCACCGCCCGCCGCGCCCTCCAGGGGGGGGAGGTCGGCCACGCGGGTGGAGTGAAAGAACGGAGAGTGCTCGGCGTGCTGGGCGATCGCGTCCATCACGCGCACCGCCTCGATCGGGTACTGCCCGATGCTCGTCTCGCCGGACAGCATCACGGCGTCGGTGCCGTCGAAGATCGCGTTGGCGACGTCGGTGGTCTCGGCGCGGGTGGGACGGGGGTTGCGCTCCATGCTGTCGAGCATCTGGGTGGCGGTGATCACCAGCTTGCCTGCGTGGCCGGCGGCCTCGATAATCCGCTTCTGGTGGACGGGGACCTGCTCGATCGGGACCTCCACGCCGAGGTCGCCGCGGGCGACCATCACGCCGTCGGTGGCGGCCAGGATGTCGTCGAGGGCGTCGAGGGCCTGGGGCTTCTCGATCTTGGCGATCACCGGCACGTCCCGTCCCAGTGCGGCCATGCGACGCTTGAGGTCGCGCACGTCGTCGCCGGTGCGCACGAAGCTCAGCGCGACGTAGTCGACGCCGACCTCCAGCCCGACCTCCAGGTCCGCTTGGTCCTTGTCGGTCATCGAGGGGACGGAGGTGGCGATGCCGGGGAGGTTGATCCCCTTGTGGCTCCCCAGCGCGCCCCCGTGGGTCATGCGGATGTCGACCTCGGCGGGGTCGAGGGTGTCGCGAACCGCGTCGACCACACCCGACAGGGCGCCATCGGCGAACAGGACCATGTCGCCTAGCGACACGTCCTCGACCATCTCGGGCCAGGTGGTGCCGACGCGGGTGCCTTCGGCGACGAACGTCTCCGACATCACCAGGGTGAGGATGGATCCGGTGGGCAGGTCGACGGGGGACTCGGTGGCGCCGGTACGGATCTTCGGGCCCTGCAGGTCGAGCAGCACCGCCACCGGGCGGCGGGCCTCGGCGGACGCGCGGCGGCCCCGGGCCACGAGGCGTCGGATGGTCGCGGAATCGGCGTGCGAGCCGTTGATCCGGAGGACGTCGACCCCCGCCTCCACGAGCGCGCGGAGCTGATCAGGCTCCCAGCTGGCGGGCCCGAGGGTGGCGACGATCTTGGTGCGGGTCTGCACGCTGCGTGGGTCCATGGTGGTCTCCTGACGGGGGCCTAGCCCGACGGCCCGCGCGCGCCCGTGGCCTCCGTGTGACGGCGCGGCCTGGGGACGGTGCGTTAGGGACGGGGGCTTGGAGGCGCCCGATGTGGACCGACGCACACTGTCACCTGGATCCCGAGAGCTTCGACGGAGACGACGGGGTCGACGCGGCGATCGCGCGGGCCCGTGAGGCGGGCGTCACCCGGATGATCACGATCGGGGCCGGGTACGGCCTGGACTGTGCCGAGCGCGCCCAGGCGGTCGCGTCGCGCCATGCCGACGTCTGGTTCACCGCGGGGGTCCACCCCCACGACGCCAAGCACTGGGGGCCCGACGCCATCGCGCGCATCGAGGCGTTGGCGGCAGATCCGCGCTGCGTGGCCATCGGCGAGATGGGCCTGGACTTTCACTACGACCTGTCGGACCGCACCGTGCAGCGCCGTTGCTTGCGCGAGCAGATCGCCCTCGCGCGCGCACTCGACAAGCCGATCATCATCCACGACCGGGACACCGACGGCGAGACCTTCCGCATCCTCGTGGAGGAGGGCGCGTTCGAGGGGCGCGTGCAGTTCCATTGCTTTGCCGGGAACGTCGACGACATGCGGGCGATCGTCGGCCTCGGCGGCATGGTGAGCATCCCCGGGATCGTCACGTTCAAGAAGCCCGGGGCGCTGGCCGAGGTGGCGGCAGAGGTGCCCGACGACGGCTTCCTCGTGGAGACCGACAGCCCCTTCCTGGCGCCTGTGCCGCGGCGGGGACGTCGCAACGAGCCCGCCAACGTCGTGCACACCGGCGCAAAGGTCGCCGCCCTGCGCGGCGTGACGCCGGAGGCCGTCGCGTCCACGACGTGGGCGAATGCCACGCGCTTCTACGGCCTGCCGGTCGACTGAGGGTCGGCAGCGCGGGAGGCGGTCCGATCGGGCCGGGGATCGTCCCACACCAGCGTGTCGTCGGACAGGGTGACCCGTGCCCGGATCGGCACCGCGAAGTTGTCGGCGGTGTGACCGATGGGGAGGTGGTCGACGATCGGCACGCCCTGGGGGACGAACGCGCGGTGCAGCACCTCGTCCATGCCGTCCGAGTGGGTGCCGTCCCGATCGGTGAAGGTGCCGAGGGCGACCCCGACGATCCCGTCGAGCACCCCGGCCTGCGCGAGCTGCACGAGCATGCGGTCGATGCGGTAGGCGGGCTCGCCGACGTCCTCCAGCAGCAGGATCGCGCCCCGCGCATCGAGCTGGAACGGCGTGCCGCAGGTGGCGGCGAGCAGGGCGAGGTTGCCTCCGACCATCGGCGCCGTCACGGTGCCCTGCACCACGGCGCGCCCCACCACGGCCTCCTCCATCTCGGCGGCGAGGGCACGGCGGAGGTGCTCGCGCGCGGTGTCCTCGAGGGCGCCGAGCTGGTGGACCACGGGGGCGTGCCAGGCGCACCCGCCCGTGTGGCGTGCGTGGGCGTCCAGCAAGGGCGTGAGGTCGCTGAACCCGATCAGCGGCACGGGCCGGACCTGGTCCCAGGGGATCTGCGGCAGGATCCGGGTGACGCCGTACCCGCCCCGAAGCGCCCACACCGCATCCACGTCGGGATCGGTCAGCGCCCGGACGAGGTGGTCCAGGCGCGCGGCGTCGTCCCCCGCCAGGTACCGATCGGGGGTGAGGTGGTCGTCGTACCGCACCGCGTCGAAGCCCCAGCCCTTCAACCAGTCCATGCCCACGGCGAGGCGCTCGGGATCGTGGCGACCGGCGGGCGAGACGATGGCGACGCGCGCCGGCGCCCGGAGGGATCGGGGGGGGGAGAGCGGCACAGGCCCCTCCTCGTCGAGGCGCGAAGACGGTATCGCCCCCACCGCGCGGGGGCCGGGGCTTTCCTGTCCTGGGGCATTCCGATAGACGGATGGGGTGGAGGTCCCGTGCCGGACGACCGTCGCCGATGGTTTGAGCAGAGCAAGGGGTTCGAGGCCCGTAGCCGGCCGCCGGCGCGCGACGACACGCCCGACCTGTGGACCCGCTGCCCGTCCTGCGGGGAGACCCTGTTCAACGAGACGCTGGCCGAGAACGGCCACGTCTGCCCGTCGTGCAGCCACCACTTCCGGATCGGCGCGGCGGCCCGCATCGAGCAGCTGTGCGACGCCGACGGCGTGTCCTTCCACGACCAGACCCTGCGCAGCGTCGACGCACTGCGCTTCGTCGACAGCAAGCCGTATGGCAAGCGCCTGCGCACCACCGTCGAGCGAACGGGAATGAACGAGGCGTTCCGATCCGCGAGCGCCACCCTGGGCGGGCTGCCCGTCGAGATCTGCGCGTTCGAGTTCCGGTTCATGGGCGGATCGATGGGCTCGGTCGTCGGCGAAGCCGTCACCCGCACGTTCGAGCGGGCGGCGGATCGGCGCGTGCCGGCGATCGTTGTGAGCGCGTCGGGTGGGGCCCGGATGCAGGAGGGCGTGCTGTCGCTGATGCAGATGGCCAAGACCTCTGCGGCCCTCGCCCGGCTCAAGGACGATGCCCGGATGCCCTACATCTCCGTGCTCACCCACCCGACCACGGGCGGGGTGGCCGCGAGCTTCTCCATGCTGGGCGACCTGATCGTCGCGGAGCCGGGCGCGCTGATCGGGTTCGCCGGTCCGCGGGTGATCAAGGAGACGATCGGCCAGGACCTTCCCGAGGGCTTCCAGACCGCCGAGTACCTCCTCGAGCACGGGCTCATCGACGCGATCGTGCCGCGGGCCACCATGCGGCCCTTCCTCGGGCGGGTGCTGCGCCAGCTCACGGGAGCACCGTCCGCGTCGGATGCGGCGGCGCCCACCGCGTGATCCACCACGTGGTCTGCGGCGTGATCCACGGCATGGCGCGGGGCGCTCCGTGAGGTCCCATCCAACCCTCGACGCCGCAGCGTCCCGAGGGGTGAAGCTCGGGCTGGACCGGGTGGCAGGACTGCTGCACCGCCTCGGAGACCCCCACCTCGGGCGCACCACCGTTCACGTCGCGGGCACCAACGGCAAGGGAAGCACCTGCACGATGGTCGCCGCGGGGGCACGGGAGGCGGGGCTCCGGGTGGGGGTGTTCCTCAGCCCGCACCTCGTCCACGTCAACGAACGGATCGTGATCGATGGGGATCCGATCGAGGATGGGGCGCTGGATCGCGCGCTGGGCGACGTGATCGCTGCCGCGCAGCAGTGGTCGGAGGACGTCGGGGACGAGGTGGCGCTTCCGACGTACTTCGAGCTCACGATGATCGCGGCGTTTGTGGCGTTCGAGCGCGCGGGGGTCGCCGTCCAGGTGATCGAGACGGGCATCGGAGGCCGCCTGGACGCGACCAACGTGGTGCGTCCCGACGTGGTGGCGATCACCTCGGTCGGGTGGGATCACCAGGATGTGCTGGGGGACACGATCGAGGCGATCGCCACGGAGAAGGCGGGGATCGTCAAGCCAGGGTCCGCCGCCGTGGTCGGGTCGGTGCCCCAGGCGGCCCGGCGTGCGATCGCCGCGCAGGCGGCCAGGGTGGGGGTCGTGCCCTGGTGGGTTGGGGAGACGATCCAGGTGACGACCGAGGGCGCGGACGGGCGGGTCACGACGCCCCTCGGGACCCTGGCGCCCATGCGTCCGGCGATGGCCGGTCCCCACCAGCTGGGGAACGCCGCCGTGGCGGGAGCAGTCCTCCAGCGCCTCGCACACGTGCAGCCGCGGATCACCCCGGGCGCCATCGTGCGTGGGGTCGCCGGCGCGGTCCTCGGAGGTCGGACCGAGCAGGTGGCTCGTGGCGTGTGGGTCGATGGCGCCCACAACGCGGACGGTGCGGCGGCACTCGCAGCCACCCTCGCGGCGTGGCCCCGACCGGCCCATCGCCTGCTGGTGTTCGGATGTGGGGGGCACCGGGATCCCACGGTGCTGTTGGCGCCCCTGGTGCCGTGGGTGGACGGGGTGGTGGTCAGCCGCGCGCCCCATCCCGCAGCCCAGGACCCCGAGCGGGTGGCGCAGGCCGCTCGATCGCTCGGCCTGGACGCGGTGGTGCGGGAGGATCCGCGGGATGCGGTGCTCCACGCCCAGCAGGCGGCCGACGAGGTGGTCGTGGCCGGTAGCTTGTACCTGGTGGGGGCGGTGGTGGACGGGATCCGCGGGTCGACGTAGGCGGACAGGAACCGTCCGCCGAGGGCCTTACGCGCGGTCGACGACACGACGGGGGCCGGGTGCTGCGCATCCTCCACACATCCGACTGGCACCTGGGCCACACGCTGCACGACATCGATCGGTCCGCGGAGCACGCCGCGTTCCTCGATTGGCTGCTCGACCAGCTGGCCGCTCACGCGATCGATGCGCTGGTGATCGCCGGCGACGTGTTCGACACGGCCAACCCGCCTGCGGCGGCCACGGCGGCCTGGTACGGCTTTCTCGCCGCGGCCCGGGCGCGCTGTCCGGGGCTCGACGTGGTGGTGGTCGCCGGCAACCACGATGCCCCGAGCCGCATCGATGCGCCGGGGCCGGTGCTGGCGTCCCTGGGCGTCTCGGTGGTGGGCAGCCTGCCCCGTCGGGACCGCAACACGGTCGATGTCGACCGCCTGGTGGTGCCGCTGCACGATGCGTCGGGCGCCGTCGCAGGGTGGTGTGGGGCGGTGCCCTTTCTCCGCCCGGGCGATCTGCCGTCCGTCGAGGCCGGCGATCCGCTGATCGAGGGCGTGCGCGCGGTGTACCGGCAGGTCCAGGATGCGGTCGCCGACCGCTGCGGGGGCCGCCTTGCGTCGGTGCTCACCGGCCACGCCTACCTGGTGGGGGGCCAGCTGTCGGAGCGTTCCGAGCGCGTGGTGCTGGGGGGCAACCAGCACGCGCTGCCGGTCGACGTGTTCGACGACACGGTCGGGTACGTCGCCCTCGGCCACCTGCACCGGGCCCAACGGGTCGGGGGGCGCGACGGGGTGCGGTACTGCGGCAGCCCGATCCCGCTGGCGCTCGATGAGCGGTCGTACCGTCATCAGGTCGTGGTCGTGGCGTTCGATGGCGCGGAGCGCGTCGAGCTCGAGGTCTTGGAGATCCCGCGCACGGTCGACATCGTGCGGGTCCCGCCCACCGGGGAGGCCCCCCCAGAGGCCGTGCTGGAGGCGCTCACGGCGCTGCCGCCAGCGGGTGCGGCGCCCGATCCCTCGGGGTGGCCGTTCCTCGAGGTCCACGTCGCGTTGGATCAGCCCGAGCCGGGGCTGCGGGCCCGGGTGCAGGCTGCCGTCGAGGATCGGGCCGTGCGCCTGGCGCGGCTGCGCACCGCCTCCACCGCGGGGGTGGTGTCTGGCGCGGCGATTCCCGAGGATCTGGCCGACCTGTCGCCCGAGGAGGTGTTCTTGCGTCGATGGGCGTCCGAGCACGAGCACCCGCCGGATTCGGCGGTCCTCGAGGCGTTCGCCGCCGTCCTTCACGACGTCCACCAGGCGGGGGGCTGACATGCGCTTGCTCGCCGTCCGTGGAGAGAACCTCGCCAGCCTGTACGGTCCCTTTGAGCTGGACTTCCGTGTAGAACCGCTGGCCACTTGCGGGCTGTTTGCGATCAGCGGTCCCACGGGCGCGGGCAAGTCCACCCTGCTCGATGCGATCTGCCTCGCCCTGTACGGCGACACCCCTCGCTACCAGGGGCGCACCACGGTCACGGTGCGGGGCGATGGCCTCGATGCCCTCAAGGAAGCGGATCCCCGCTGGTTGTTGTCGCGCGGGGCGGCCGAGTGCATGGCCGAGGTGGAGTTCGAGGACGCCGATGGCCAGGCCTGGCGCGCACGGTGGTCGGTCCGCCGAGCCCGGCAGCGGGTCGACGGCCGCCTCCAAGAGCCCGACATGGTCTTGGAGGACGGGGTCACAGGAGAGGTCGTCGCCGCAGGGCGCAAGGAGGCCCGCGACGCGATCGAGGCCCGCGTCGGGCTGTCCTTCGAGCAGTTCCGGCGGGCGGTGCTGCTGGCCCAGGGCGAGTTCGCGGCGTTCCTCAAGGCCGACGGCAAGGATCGCGCGGACCTGCTGGAGAAGATCACCGGAACCGACATCTACGCGCGCATCGGGGCGGCGGCGTACCAGCGCGCCAAGGCGGTGCGGGATCAGATCGCCCAGCTCGATCACGACCTGTCCCGGTTGGGCCTGCTGGACGACGAGGCGCGTGCCACCGCCGAGGCGGATCGGGAGGCTGCGGCCAAGGCATTGGCGGACGCGCGCGGCGCCTTGGCGGGGATCGAGGCGGGCCTGCGATGGTGGCATGCGCAGCAGGAGCGGGCGGAGGCGGTCGCCCAGGCAGAGGCCACCCTGGCAGAGGCCAACCGCCAGGACGCAGACGGCGGCCCAGCCCGGGAGGCCGTGGCGCAGGCGACGCAGGTCCGAGAGCAGCGGGCCGTGCTGGAGGGCATGGCGCGGGCGGTCGCGCGGTCCGACGCCGCGGCCCTCGCGCGATCCACGGCGGAGCAAGCCCACCAGCGCGCCACCAAGGACCGGGTCGAGGCCGACGCGGCGGTGGATCCGGCCCGTCGGCGTCGGGAGGCTGCGGAGTCGGCGAGAGCGGCGGCTCAGGCGGGCCTGCAGGAGGCCGCTGTCCTCGACGAGCGGGTCGCCGAGGCCGCGCGGCGGGTCGCCGAGGCGGATCGAGCACTGGGAGAGGTCGAGGCCCGTCGGTCCGCGGCTCCTGCGGTCTCCCTGGCTCCTGGCGATCCCGACCCGACTCATCCCGCGGCGTGGCCTGTGTGGGTGGCGGAGGGGGACCACGCGGTCGAGCAGGCCCACCAGGCGGCGGGCGGTCGGTCCCGGGAGGCGCTCGACGCCCACCGCGAGGCCCTGCTGGCCCTGCACCAGCAGGTGCGGGAGATCGCCCACGAAGCGGCGTCCTTGGCGCGGTCTGTCCAGGAGCGGGAGGCCGAGGCGGCTGCGGCGTCGGAGCAGGCGTCTTCAGCGCAGCAGGACCAGACCAAGGCTGACCACGCGGTGGCTCAGGCCACCGAGTCGGCGTCCCTGGCGCGGGTGGCAGAGGACGCGCAGGCACGCCGTGCGAGCCTGTCGGTGCATCGATCCGATCTGGTCGAGGGCGAGCCGTGTCCCGTGTGTGGGTCGGTGGACCATCCCTGGGCCCATCGGGTCGAAGAGGACGGGCTCCTCACCCAGCTCCGTGCCGCCCGCGTGGCCGATGAGGCCCGGCTGGAGGCCGCTCGTCGGGACCTTCTCGCCGCAGGCAGCGCCTTGCAGGCGGCAACCCGGGATCGCGATCGGGCGCTCGAGGCGTTGAAGGCGCTGGCGGACGAGCGGTCGGCGCTGGAGGCCCGGTGGTCGGGGCTCGACCGGTCGGCGCTCAGCGAGGACCCTCCGTCCTCCCCGCCAGGGCTGGATGCGGTGGACAGCCTGCTGGCCGCCATCGTCGCACAGGGAACCCACGTGGCCGACCTGGGGCGGCGCCTGTCGGCCGCGCGCGAGGAGGCGTCCCGGCGCGCGGCCTGTGTCCGGCGGTGGGAGCTCGACGCTGCGCACCTCTCGGCGGCGTCCACGGCCTCCACGGCCCGCGCCGCGTTGGCCGAGCTGGAGGCGGCGCGCGCCCGCTTGTTCGGTGGTCGTCCGCTGGACCTGGTCCGGCAGGAGCTGGATCAGGCGGTGCAGGCGGCCGGTGCCGCACTCGAAGAAGCCGAGGCCGTGCGTCGTCGCGCGGAGCAGGCCGAGGTCGCCGCGGCGGCCCAGGTGCAGGGGGCCCAGGCGGCGGAGGCCGAGGCCCAGCGCGAGGCTGCCGTGGCCTCGGCGGCTCGGGAGGCGGCGCTGGGCGCGCTGGGCATGGCGGGGGAGCAGGCGGATCGGATCCTCGCCCGCGACCCGTCGTCCTGGGCCGAGGAGCAGGCCCGGCTGGATCGCCTGCGCGAGGCGGTCCAGGTCGCGCAGGGGGCGCTGGGGGCCGTGCGGCAGGCGCTTGCAGACCACGAGGGCACGCGGCCAGAGGCGCTGGAGGACCAGCCGGCGCTCACGGCGCGGGCGATCGCGGCCAGAGAGCAGGTCGGCGTTGCCGAGTCCACATGGACCGACGCGGATCGCGCCGTGCGCAACGACGACGAGCGCCGGGCGGAGGCCGCCACCCTCACCGAGGAGCGGGCGGCAGTCGCGTCCGAGGCGCGCCCCATGCTGCAGGTCGCGGAGCTCATCGCCGATCGGGAGGGGCACCGCTTCCGTCGGTTCGCCCAGCAGCTCACGCTCGACCGCCTGGTGGGGCTGGCCAACCGGCACCTGGAGTCGCTCCATCCCCGGTACCGGCTGGAGAGGGTGCCGGAGGAGGACATGGCCCTGCAGATCCGGGATCGCGATCAGGGCGACGAGATCCGTGGCCTACGCAGCCTGTCGGGGGGAGAGACCTTCCTCACGAGCCTGGCGCTGGCGCTGGCGCTGGCAGATCTCGCGCCCGCGCGCTCGCCGGTCCGCACCCTGTTCATCGACGAGGGGTTTGGCACGTTGGATCGGGACACGCTGGACGCCGTCCTCGCCGTCCTGTCCGCCCTGCAGGCCACGGGTCGGACGGTGGGCGTCATCAGCCATGTCGCAGGACTGTCCGAGGCGATCGGGGTTCAGGTGCGGGTCGAGCGGCTCGGCGGCGGGCGGTCGCGCCTGCACCCGCCGCAGGCCGGGGACCTCCCCGCGTAGGCGCCAAGGCGCTGGGTGGCCCCGTCCCGCATCGGTCTGGCGCCGCGCTGGCGTGGCCGCGGCGCGCAAAGGAGCCGCGGCGGCGCGCACGCCGTGGTTCCGAGACGCGCCCCGTGCTTCAGCCTGACGATCGGGCTGATCGGCCTATCGATCCTTCAGCCAGCTCCTCGGCCCACACGCCCCCATCCCTCATGGGATCGGACGGCGGGCGAGGGCGGTTCGGGCTGGACCGAGCTCGGCCGCGACCTGTAGGACCAGCGCGTCCATCACGGCCCGGGCGGACACGTTGAGATCGAGGGACCGGCGGGCATCGGCGACCGTGTCCGTGAGGCGGGCCACGCCGTCGGGCCACAGCACGGTCACCCAGCGATCGAAGCCGTCGGCGAGGTCGGGGTGGAGCGCACGCGCGGCGTGGTCGCCCCCTGCGCCTTGGAGGACGACGTCCCGCAGCAGCTCGTCGACCAGATCCAAGGCTTCGCGGGCGGCGGTGCGCCCGGCCTTGCCGACCGACTCGCCCCACTGAAACATCTCGCCTGCGGTGCCGCCGAGGGCGCGCAGCAGGGCATCGCGGGCCTCGGTGCGGTGGGCCATCGCCTCGGGCTCCGACAGGGTGAGGGCGTGGCCAGGACGTCCTCCCGCGCGTCGGGCGGCTTCTTGCGCGTCGTCGGGGGCCACCCCCCGCGCCTGCAGCCACTGTGCGATGGCGGGGGTGGGGACCGGGGTGAGCCGGACCTGGAGGCACCGGGACCGGATGGTGGGCAGCAGGGCCTTGGGACGGGCCGTCACCAGGATGAACCCGGTGCCAGGGTTGGGCTCCTCGAGGGTCTTGAGCAGCGCGTTCTGTGCCGCCGCGTTCATCGCGTCGGCGGGATCGATGATCCAGGTGCGGAACCGTCCTCGCCAGCGCGCGAGCCCCGCACCGCTGACCACCTGACGGATGCGGCCGACGTCCAGCAGGGCGGTCTTCTTGGTGGGGTCGGGCTCGACGAACCCGACGTCGGGGTGCAGGTGCTCGGGGTGCATCGCGTCGCGACACGCCTTGCAGACCCCACAGGGGCGGGCGGCGGGATCCTCGGCGTCGCACACCCCGAACAGCGCGAGGTGGAGGGCCGCGAGGCGCTTTCCGATGCCCTCGGGGCCCTGCAGCAGCAAGGCGTGGTGCTGCCGTCCCTCGCGCGCCGCGCGGCGGAGGGGGGCCAGGGCACGATCGTGGCCGATCAGGAGCGGGAGCGCAGACATCGGGACCTCGGGCCTGCCGCGTATCCGGTCGACCGGACGACGGCGGCGTGGGGTGCGATACAAGCGCGCCCGTGAGTCCGACCTCTCCCATGCTCGACCGCGCGATGCGGGCGGCGATGCGCCTGCCCGGGGCCTTGCTCGACGGGGTCGACGGCGAGATCCGGGTCGCGGCCGGGGGGCGTCCCGACGCGGTGTACCCACAGGTGCGCGACACGGCGCGTCATCCCGAGAGCCGGCTGGCGTTGGAGGAGGGCCTCCACCACGCGTGCGACCCCGCCGGGGTGTTGGCCTGGCAGCACCGGGGCCGGACCGCGTTCGCCATCGGGGGACTCAACGCGGCGCCAGAGGGACGGGATGCCCTCCTGCGTGCCTTCGTCGACCAGGCGGAAGCGGCGGGTGTCGTCCGGCAGCTGGCCTTCCCCGTGCGCCGGGAGGAACTGGCGGCCGTGGTGGCGCGTGGGTTCCAGCCCGTGCAGGTCGGCGTGGAGTCCATCCTGGACGTGGAGGACTGGACGCTGCGTGGCGGCGCCCGCGCGGACCTGCGCCAGATGGTGAACCGCGCACGGGCCCGCGGCGTGGCGGTGGAGGAGGTCTCGGCGGCCAGCCACCGCCCCGAGCTCGAGGCGCTGTATGCGGCGTGGCTCGCCAGCCGCCGGCCGTCCTGGCGAATGAAGCTGCTGGTGGGCAGTCCGTCCTTCGACGCGCCGTTCGACCGCCGCTACCTCGTCGCCCGCACGCCCGACCGCATCGAGGCGTTCTGCACGCTGCTGCCGAGCGCGCCGGGGCTGTGGGGGCTCGACGTGATGTGCCGGCGGCCCAATGCGGTGCCCGGCAGCATGGAGCGCCTGCTGGCGGCGGCGGCGGATCGGCTGCGGGACGAGGGCGCCCACACGCTGTCGCTGGGCGCCAACCCGATGGCAGGGGTGCCGGTGGGGGGGAGCCACCCGGTCCTGCAGGGGATCTTCCGCCTGCTGTACGACAGCCCGTGGGGAGACCGCGTGTTCGGCTTCCGTCGGCTGCACCACTTCAAGCGCAAGCTCCGCCCGCGGGAGGAGCCGCTGTGGTTCGCAGCCCGACCCCACCTCGGGGTGGTGTCGCTGTACCGCGGGTGCCGGATGTGGGGCCTGTACTGACCCGATCCGAAGACGCACGAACGCCCGGCGCCAGCAAGTGGCGTCGGGCGTCCACGGAGGGAGCGGGAGAGGCGCCATGCGCGGTGCATGGGACCTCGGCCCGGGCTCGGACGGGGAACGACGGGGCCTGGCCCGCGCCGCGATCCCCAGGACCCGGCTCAGGCCTCGCGGGCCTCGCGCTGCGCAGGCGACAGCTGGTCGAGCGGCGCGTTGGCGACCGCGTCCGCCGAGTGAACCTCGAACGCCGGGGTGGTGCCCTGGCTGCGGAGCAGCGACTTGCGATCGGTCCCCATCTTCTTGTGACGGAGCTTGCGCTTGAACCGGGTGGTCTTGGTGTACGACGCCATGACGAACTCCACGGGTGGCAATCGGGCCACGAACCCGGCGCGGATAGCGGGTCGCCGAGGCCTCGTCAAGCATGACGAATGCCGGTGGGCTACCGTTCTGGGCAGGAGGTGACGTGATGGCACGGATGACGCAGCGGTGGACGGCCTGGGGGCTCGGTGGGGCGTGCGCACTGGCGCTGGCAGGGTGCGACCTGTTCGACGGGGTGGCGGTCGGAGAAGACCCACGGCTCGAACGTCGGCGGCTTGAACCACGACGGGTTCGACCCGACGGCCTGCCGCCACTGTCCCTGCGTCATCTCGAACTTCGAGATGAAGAACGGTTCGAGCGCGATCGCGAGCGTGGGGCGTTCGAGCGACTGCGACCAAGGGTCGACGCTCGGGTCGGAGCCGATCGTCGACGTGCCGGCCGGGAGCAGCACGAAGACGACGGCCACGTCGTCGGCGATCGCCGGTCGGCCGCGCGCGTCGAGGGTGGGGAGGGCGCCGGTCTGCACGTCGGCGAACTCCCACAGGCCCGTGGTCGGGTCGCGCCCGAGCGGGACGAGCCCCCACTGCGGCATCAGTTCGAGGCCGCCGTAGGCCGGGCAC
>JAUHWK010000427.1 GCA_030424555.1 bacterium
GTGGCCGATCGCGAGGGCCCGGGCGCGGCCGAGACGCGGACCCCGGCCCCGCGGGAGCGGCCCCTCTCCCGAGACCAGCGCCGACGACGTGCTCCGGCCTGAGGTCAGGGCCGTGACCGCGCGCGCCATCCTCGACAGCCTCGGACGGCGTGGCCGCCCCGCCCGCCCTCGCGGCGGCGCCATCGTGGTGGCACCGACCTGGCCCGACCGCGGGCGGCCGATCGGCAGCGGCGTGTCCTTGGGCGGCCGGAACCGTCCCTTGCCCGCCTTGACCGCCTTGGGGCGCAGCCAGCCCGCGAGCCGCTCCCCCAGGGGACGCGCCGACACCCGCTTTCGGTTCGCAGTGCCCGCCCGCTCTCGGGCCGTCTTTCCGCCCGCGTACCAGCCATCCAGCCAGGCCCACGGGTTGCGGGCCTCCGGCTCGACCGCGTCGTCGGGCTTCTTGGGCGGCAGGTGGACCCGGCGGGTGGGGGCCGACTCGCTGAAGTGGGCCGACACGACGCGCCCACGGATCCCCGGCCAGGTGACCCGCGCCTTGCGCGTCCCACGCCCCAGCCGACCCGTGCCCTGACCGGTGCGGTGCCCGGACATCGCCACGCCCGCACGGCCCGCGAGCATGCTCTTGGGCCGCTGAAGCGGTCCGGAGAGCAGACCCCGCCGATGCCGCGCCAGGCGCGGTCGGGTGGGCTTCAGCAGCGGGGGCGTGTCGGTCGGCACTCAGCCCACCTCTCGCTGGCGCGCCTGGCGGGCACGCGCCTCGGCCCGCTCGGCGAGCAGGGCCGCGAGCGCGCGGGCCAGGGCCGACCGGGTCCGATCGTCCAGGGGACGGGGCGGCGTGTCCTTGCGTTGGGTCACAGGCCACCTCCTTGGGGTGGGGCGGCGTCCTCGACGGTGTTGGCGGTGGGGGCCTCGGAGATCACGACCTCGCCCACGCCCGGCCAGTAGCTGGCGCGCTCCCGGGGGACCGGCGTCCACAGGTCGCGCACCCGGGCCAGCCCCATCGCGAACGCCACGGCAAGGAACACGAGTGCTGCGTACAGCGTGGCCTGCACGTGCGCGCGCTGCGCCCAGGCCACCTGCCACCACGACGGGGCCGCCGCCCGCGCCACGGCGATCGGCGACCGGGCGGAGCGGACATCCACCGCGTACCCGTAGGGTGCCGTCCCCACCCGGCCTTGCAGGACGACGGCGAGGTTCGGCCAGCCCGCATCGGTCTGCCGCCCATCGTCGACCTGCACGAACAGCAGCTCGGGATGGAGCAGCACCGTGCCCACGCCGTCCACGAGGTCCCCCGGATCGGTGCCCATCGGCGCCGTGACCTCGCCCGCCCCCGGATCCCCCGCCCGGCGGTTGAGCCGCCGCAGCGCCTCCACCAGCTGCCAGTCGGGGATCACCAGCGCGGTGTACCGGGTGTCGTCCCCCTCCACCCCGAGCGTCGGGTAGCGGTACGGCACGCGCGCCAGCACGTCGATCATGCCGAGGGCGTCGCCCTGCGGGAGCGGCTCCATCAGCGGCCCCTCGTAGAACGCCTCGCCCTCCGGGGGCCCGATGCGCACGCGCACGGCGGCGTCCTGGACTCGACGGTCGTCGCCGTCTCGGGCCTCGGGCGCCGTGAAGTCGATCTGGACCGTCTGCCACGCCCGGGACGGCTCGACCGTGGCCGCGTCGCCAAACAGCGACAGCGGCAGCATCGTCTCGGCATCGGGCGGCACCGGACGCACCGGGCACGGCCGCAGCGAGGCGCCCCACACGTCCGACGGCTGGAGCCCGAACGCCCCCGCCCCCCGCGACGACGGCAGGGCGTCCCCCCAGTCCTCCGGAGGGATGTCGAAGCACGCATCGGGCGCCCCACGCAGCGCGGGCACCGGCTCGGCCTGGCCTCCGAAGAAGCGCCGGCTGGGCTGCTCGAACGGCGGGGGATCCAACAACCACGCCTGCCGCAGCTGCTCGTACTCGGCACCGAGCCAGCCACGGCCGACCTTGTGCTCCAGGCAGGCCTGGACGGACAGCTGGGTCTGGACCAGCTTGCGCCAGCGCGCCTGGTGCTCGCCCGGGAGGCCCGGGAAGCGGAACGCCAGGAAGCGTGGCTCCACCATGGGCTGCAGCAGGATGCGATCGTCGCCGCGGCCCAGCGACACCCGGACCTGGGACGCGGTGAGCGGCGGGGCCTCCTCACCGTCGTGGGCGAGCATCAACACCAGGGCGGGCGACAGGCCGGTGGCCACCGCCTCCGCCTCGAAGATGCCGAGACCGTCCGGACGCTTGGCCTCGCCGCAGCTGTCCTGCATCCCGGGCCGGCTGCGCCACAGGAAGGTGTTGTCGTCGGACCCCGCCTGCGCGATCGCCGTGGCGTCATACGCCGCGACCAGACGCCAGCCGTCCGCCGCCTGCGCTGCGGCGGGAAGGGCGACCGCCCCCCACACCGCCAGGGCCATCCATCGCCGGATCATGCGCCCCCCACGTAGTCTTCGAGCTGGGGTGGACGGACGTGGCCGATCTCGGAGAAGTCGTACACCGGCGCCCCGATCTCCAGCTCGTACGCCCGGGCCACGCCCTCGGTGCTCAGCACGAGGATGTCGCCGTCCTGCAGCGTGATCGCCCGCGTGGTCGCGTCGACCACCTGGATCGCGTCGTCGCCCACCGGCGTCTCCCAGCGGTAGGTGCGGACCCCGCGCGACGGACGGCTCCGCTTCGGGAACGGCCGCAGCACCGCCAGCCGACGCGTCTGGACCGACCCCTGATCCAGCGCCGTGATGTCCTCGAGGGCCTCCAGCCGGATGGTGATCGCGCGCCACTGCGGGATCTGCGAGCGCTCGTCGGGCTCGAACGAGGCGTTGCCGAGCACGTGGTACGGCAACGCGGGCGGACGCCGACGCCACAGCGGCTTGACCGGATCGTCCAGGTCTTCCACCCGCGCGTCGTCGACCGGCACGACCCAGTGGTGCAGCACCCGCAGCCGCCGCACGGACCGGGGATCGAGGCGCAGGGCCCCGATCGGCGGCGCGTCGAAGGCGTGGGCTTCGTCCTCGGCGGCCGGGTCTCGTCCGCCCGACGGGATGATCTCGTGGAGCACGCAGCTCATCGCCACCGGCACCTTGGGGGGGAACAGCACGATCGCCCAGGCGAACACGTACAGCGACGCCACCGCCGCCTGCCCAAACCCGAGGTCGGCGCCGAGGGTGACGTTCATCACCATCAGCAGCATGTACCCGCCCGCCGGCCCCAGCAGGGCCATCGCGAACACGAAGCGTGGGGGCGTGTCGTCCCGCCCATCGCGACGCCCCGCCGCCCGACGCTGCCAGCGCCACGACAGGCGGTCTGGCAGCAGCCCGAGCGCCAGCATCTGCAGGCCCAGCAGCGCCCCGACCAGGACCGCCGAGCCCATCGGGCCCGTGACCACGCGCTGGTAGTTCCCGAGCGCCGCCGACAGGCCCACCAGCGTCACCCCACGCAGGGTCCACCACAGCCAGGGAGGATCCCCTCGGGGACGCCACGCGACCTCGCCGTCCCGCTCGCCCCACCACCGTAGCAAGGCCACGCCGACCGCCCAGCCCATCGCCTCGATCAGCACCGCGACGGCCTGGGTCCAGGCCGCATCGTGGAAGCGAAGCATCGCGATCGGGGCTGCGACCAGCGCCAGGCGCCCGGCCACGGACGCGAACCACGCCCGACGCGGCGTGAGGGAGGGATGGGGCCCATCACCAAGCGGCCGCGCCCGCAGGGCCGCCACCACCGCCACGCACAGGGTCACCCA
>JAUHWK010000428.1 GCA_030424555.1 bacterium
TTCCGCGACATCCGCGCCGTCACCATCGTGGGTGGCGTGGCGATGGGTCCGCAGGAAGACGCCCTCGCCAGCGGCGCCGAGCTCATCATCGGCACCCCGGGTCGCATCCTCGACCACATCCGCCGCGGCACGCTCGATGCCTCGTCCATCACGATGGCCTGCCTCGACGAGGCCGACGAGATGCTGTCGATGGGCTTCTTCGAGGACGTGAACAAGATCCTGTCCGCCACGGCCAGCGACCGTCAGGTCCTGCTGTTCAGCGCCACGATCTCCCCCGACACCCAGCGCCTCGTCCGACGGTTCCTCAAGGACCCCGAGGAGATCATGCTGTCGACGGATGCCGACGGCGTCGAGCTCCTCGAGCACATCGTGTACGAGTCCACCCCGTCGATGCACCGCGTGCGCGCGCTGCTGTACCTGCTCGACCTCGAAGACCCCGACAGCGCGATCATCTTCTGCAACACGCGCGAAGACGTCGCCACGGTCGCCACCTTCCTCGATCGCCAGGGCCTCGACGTCCAGATGCTCTCCGGCGAGCTGTCGCAGTCGCGCCGCAACGCGGTCATGCGTCAGGTCAAGGCCGGCGCCGTCCGCTTCCTGGTCGCCACCGATGTCGCCGCCCGCGGCATCGACATCTCCGACCTGTCCCACGTGATCAACTACAGCTTGCCGCAGGACGCCGACGTCTACATGCACCGCACGGGCCGCACCGGGCGCATCGGCAAGAAGGGCCGCGCGATCAGCCTCGCCGGCGGCACCGACATGGGCACCAAGCACGCACTGGTGAACCGCAAGGGCATCGTGTTCGAGGAGAAGCAGCTCCCGAGCGCCGAGGAAGCAGTCAAGCACCGCGTCGCGCGCCAGGCCCGCCAGATCAAGCAGGCGATGGGCAGCCTCGTGTTCGAGTCCTACGTCCCGACCGTCCGCGCCCTGCTGGAGCGCGACGATGGCGAGATCCTGCTCGCCGCCGCGCTGCGCGCGTTCTTCACCTGGGACCGTCAGCGTCGCGCGGAGGCCGCCGATCCCGACGAGGTCGGCGTCGGCACCGCGCTGCGCGAAGCCCGTGAGGACAAGGCCGAGCGCCGGGGCCGTGGACGCCGCGACGACGACCGCCAGGACGACGGCGACCGCAAGAACCGCCGGCGTCGCCGCAAGGGCAAGGGCTCGGACGACCGCAACGACAGGGACCGGTCCTCGGACCGCGCGCCGCGGTCCAAGAGCGACCGCCCGCGCAAGACGTCCACCCACGACGCGCCCGCCAAGGGGCCCGCGCTCGACGACCTCGACGCCCTGCTCGACGTCGAGGACGCCGGTGGGTCGGAGTCCAAGCCGAAGGCCAAGGCCAAGAAGTCTCGGAGCGCCAAGCCCAAGGCCAAGACGCCCGCCGCCGACGCCGGGCCCGATCTCGACGATCTCGACGCGCTGCTCGACATCGGCTGAGCCCTGCGGAACTTGGCGGAGGCCTGCCTCCGGGCGGGCCCTCCAGCCCGGAACACCGTGGTCCCGCACCGATGCGCGGGACCCGGCACGGCCCCGGCGAGTATCAGGCCGTGAGCAGGTCCTTGACCACGCGCTTGGCGATTCCGCCATCGATCTCGGTGCGGTGCGCCTTCATCAGCGCGCCCATCACCTTGCCCATGTCGGACGGGCCCGAGGCCCCCACCTGCGCGATCGCCTCGGCGGCCCACGCCCGGGTGGTGTCCTCGTCCGCGAGGCTGGGCAGGTAGCCATCGATCACGGCCAGCTCGGCCTCCTCGGCCTCCGCCAGCTCATCCCGGCCCCCGGCCCGGTACGCCTCGATGCTCTCCTTGCGGGACTTGGCGAGCTTGCGCAGGATCGCCTCCGCCTCGTCGTCGGGCAGGGTGTCGCGTCCGTCCGCCTTCATCGCCTCGAGGAAGGCGGCGCGGATCCCCCGCAGGGCCTGGAGCCGGGCCTTGTCCCGGGCGCGCATGGCGTCCTTGAGGTGGGACTGAACATCGTCGAGCAGGGCCATGGGGCCTCCGTCAGGCGTAGGTGGCGAGCCACTCGCCGACCGCCGGCATCGACCGGGCGGTCTGCGCGTGGGCCTGGCCACGCAAGGAGCTGTAGGTTCGCTTCATGATCGGGTTCTGGGCGGACGCCGCCTTGTCGTCGGTGACCGACAGCAAGCTCTCGGCGATCTCGTCCGACCGGTCCCGGAAGTACGGCACCAGCCCGCTGTCGGCGAGCGCGGCGTCCACGTGGGGCTGCAGCGCCGGCGTGAACGCGGGCAGCAGCTTGCCCAGGCTGTCCTCGACGATGTCTGGCCGGATGGTGCGAATCGCCTTGAACCCGGCCTTGAGGGCCATCCCGGTGAGGCCGCCTCGGCTGGACACCTCCCGAGCGATCAGCGCGGCCCCCTCGGCAAGCACCCGGTCGCGCATGGCGGGATCGGCGAGCATCGATGCGAGATCCATCATCGCTCCCGCGGGACGAGGGCCATGCCCGGACAGTGCGGCGGCGTGGCCTTGCCGCCGAGATCGTTGACCCAGTGCGCCAGGTAGTTGCGGGCGTAGCACGAGAACTTGCCCTGCTTCTGGGCCCCCACCACGCACTCGTAGCTGCGCTCGAAGTCCCGGAAGTTCTGCGCGGTCACGATGTCTGCCCCCGGGATCTCGTAGACGTTCTTGTCCTTGCCGTACCGGCGGAGCCACGGGCCGATCTGGGCGCAGAGGACGTCTGCGGAGGCGGGCGTGGGCGAGCCCTTGAGGGCCTCCAGCACCGCTTCGCGGACCGAGCCGTCGTCGTCGCCCTGCTTGACGACCTTGGCCAGGCACACCGCGCGCGCCTGGCTCTTGGTGGCCCGGAACGCGAGGATGGCGGCCGCGCGCACCCCGGGATCGGGATCGGAGAGCATCAGGTCGCACAGCGCCTTGGCCTGCTCCGCCGGAGGCTCCTCGCCCATGGCATCGACCGCGGCCTTGCGGACGACCGCCTCGGGGTCCTTGGTGGCGGCGTGGATCAGGGCATCGCGCGCGGCAGCGTCCGACCGGCCGGCGAGGGCCGCAGCCGCCCCTTGGCGCACCGCCACCGAGGGGTCGTCCGACAGCAACGAGGCCGCCAGATCCCCATGGGCCGTCGCGGACTGCAAGCCAGCGGCTGCCGACGCGCGGAGGGCCTCGGGCTGGGCCGGGTCCTTCGCGAGCGCCGCGAGGGCATCGAACCCCGAGGGGGCGATCAGACGACCCATCGCCTTGGCGAGGACATCCCGATCGGTGATCCGGGCGTCGCCGAGGGCGGTGGCGAGCGCCTTGGCGACCCCGTCGTGGCGGCTGCCGTCGAGCGCCTTCACCACCGCCTCGTCCCACGTGCCGGCCTCGGCATCGTAGGCGGCCTCCGCGAGACACGCCGACGCGGCCGGATCCTGCGGGTACTCCCCCAGGCGGGTGGCGGTGTGGATCCGGACGTGGTCGGTCCGGCTGTTCAGGCCCGCACAGGCACTGCGCAGATCCCCCCGCGCGACGTACCCATCCACCTGGGACTCGGTGTCCAGTCGATCCGGCGGCCCGCAGGCAGCCTGGGCCAGCAGCACGACGGCCACGGCGATGCTCGCTCCTCGCACGTCTCCTCCCTCCATCGCGGGCTTCTCTAGAGCGCCAACCCGGTCCGTGCCATGAACCCAAACCGAATGCGTCGCGCCAAGCCTCGTTCCTGGTGAGAACCCAGGAACGACCATGCGGGGGCCTGCGCGCGACGCGGGGCAACCGGCGGGGTCCAAACCTGAGGATGGGCGA
>JAUHWK010000429.1 GCA_030424555.1 bacterium
GGGTGCCCGACGAGGCCACGCCTACGCGACCCCCGAGTACCTGGATCGCATCGGGCCGCCGACCTCGATGGCGGACCTCGGGCGGGCGGACTGGCTGGGGTTCGATCGCACGCCCGTGATGCGCGATGGGCTGGTGGCGATGGGGGTGCCGCTGCCGATGGACGCGTTCCCGGTGGTGGTGTCGCACCACGTGGCCCAGTGGGCGCTGTGCTGTGCGGGGGCTGGGATCGGGATGATGATGGAGGAGGTGGGGGACCCCGAGCCGCGGGTGGTCCGCGCCCTCGCGGACATGCCCCCGTTCCCGGTGCCGATGTGGCTTGTTTGTCACCGAGAGCTGCGCACGTCGCGACGGATTCGGGTGGTGTTCGATGCCCTTGCGGACGCACTCTCCGCGGGTGGAGGCTGAACCAAGGCCGCGCAAGCGGGTGCGCATGTGACATACAGGTGACAGGCGCGAAACGCGATGTTACCGTGCTGGCACAAAGGAGGGCCGATGACGACGATCGATCGTTGGGCCACCGGGTGCGTGTCGCTCCTGGCGATGGTGGGTCTGGTGGCCGCGCTGGCCTGAGGCTGGCGCAAGAACATGCTCTGACGCGAACCCCTCGCGGAGTGGATGCCCCCGCTCCGCGAGGCGCGCGTTTGCGAGGGAGCGCATCCGCTCGGGGACGATCCGCTCGTCAGGGCTGGGTGCGCTGGCTTGAGCGCTGCGCGGCAGGACACGGGCGTATGGAAGCGACCGGAGCCCGCCATGCGCCGCGCTGTGGAGCCGCCGTCGGCCGGTCCGCGGGTGGGGTAGGTCCCGCACGCCCCGCGTTCACCGATGCAGAGCGTCACCCCGCGACGGTCGCGACGGTCGGGACCGGCGTGCCGAAGTGCACCGAGGACACGGACGCGCCGTGCAGGAGGTTGCGGTACGGGGTGGAGACCGGATCGTCGCCTGCCGCGCCCGCGACGACATGCAGCGGCATGAGGTGCTCTTCTCGGGGGTGGGCGGCGCGGGCGGACGGGGCCTCGGCCCATGCGGTCAGCGCGGCGTCGCGGGCGGGTCGGGGGCGACCGACGGCCTCGCGCATCCAGGCGTCGAAGCGCGTGGCGTCCTGGGCCATGGTGGGGCTCCCTCGGAACAGCGCGCGCAGGTTGTGGTAGCTCATCCCGCTTCCGAGCAGGAACACCCCTTCGTCCCGGAGAGGAGCCAGCGCCCGGCCGATCGCCAGGTGGGTCGCGGGGTCCAGCCCCTTGACCATCGACAGCTGGACCACGGGCACGTCGGCCTTGGGCCACCCGACCATGCCCGGGACGAACACCCCGTGGTCGAGCCCTCGGTCGGGGGCGTCTGCGGAGGCGATGCCTGCGCCGGTGAGCAGGGCGCGCACGCGGGCGGCCAGCTGGGGGTCGCCGGGGGGGCGCCAGGCCACGTCATAGGTGTGGGCTGGGAAGTTGTAGTAGTCGAACACCAACCCGCCGCGATCCGCGGTGGTCACGGTGGGGACGTCCTCCTCCCAGTGGGCGGAGACGATGAGCAGCGCCTTGGCGGCGGCGGTGGCCTTGGCGAGCGCGCCCAGGTGACGGGTGAGCGCGACGTAGCCGGGGTCCGAGGCGACGGGCAGCAGCGGCCAGGGGCCACCGCCGTGGGGGATGAACGTGGTGGGAAGGCGGGCCATGTGCGACCTCGGGTCGGAGGGATCACGGAGTCTGTACCGTGGCGCGTCGGCCGCGGGGGCGAACGCATCGTCGTCCCTGGGGCGACGGTGGACGCACGGCGTGGCCCCGCGGGGTTAGCCGGGGCCCCATGCGATTCTTCCATGCCACCTGCACCCTCGGGCTCGAAGCCGTCCTCGCGGACGAACTCACGGCGTTGAACGCCCTGCATGTCCAGCCCGATCGGGGTGGGGTTCGGTTTCAGGGCGATCTCGAGCTGGCGCTCCGCGCGGTGCTGTGGGTACGGTCCGCGAGCCGCATCACCGAGCGGTTGTTCCGGAACAAGCCCGCCCATGATCCCGAGTCGCTGTACGAGAGCGTCCGGGGGTTCGACTGGCGGGGGGTGACCACGCCCGACCTCACCGTGGCGGTCCAGGCCAAGATCAGCCAGTCCAACAAGGACCCGCGGCTGTTCGGGCGCATCGTCAAGGACGCCCTGTGCGACGCGATGCGCGACCTGCACGGCGCCCGTCCGGACGTGGAGGTGGCGTCGCCCGATCTCCCGCTGCGGCTGGTCGTGCAGCGAGGGCGGGCCACCCTGGTGAGGGACCTGGTGGGCCAGAGCCTGCACCGCCGGGGATGGCGGGACGCGCAGCACAAGAGCCCACTCAACGAGGCGATCGCGGCCGGGCTGTTGCTGCACACGGGATGGGACCGCCGCAGTCCGCTGGTCGACCCGATGGGGGGCTCTGGCACCTTCGTGGTGGAGGCCGCCCACCTGGCCACCGATCGGGCGCCGGGGGTGGACCTTCGTCCGGCGGCGCTGTCCTGGCCGGGGGTCGATCCCGCGGTGTGGGACCGGCTGGTGGAGGAGGCGCGGGATCGCCACGCGGCGGGTCGCGCGTCCTGTCCTCCGCTGCTGATGGCCGATGTCCACGGCGGCGCGGTGGGCTTGGCGGAGCGGTCGATTCGTGCGGCGGGGGTCGAGGACCTGGTCGCGGTGCGCCACACCGCGGTCTCCGCGCTGCCGCTGGAGCATCCGCCGGCGCTCGTGGTCGCCAACCCCCCGTGGGGACAACGGATCGGCACGGAAGACCACGCCGCCTCCTGGCGGGATCTCGGCACCTTCCTCAAGACCCAGTGCGGGGGTGCGGTGGCCTGGGTGTTGTCGGGGTCGCCCGAGCTCACGGCCGCGATGCGTCTCAAGGCCTCGCGACGCCACCCGGTGCAGGTGGGGCCGATCGACTGTCGGTGGATCCGCTACGAGATCGTCGGCCGAGGGCAGGGGGCTCCGGGCGAGCAGCCGTGGTGGGTGGGCTGAGGTCCGGCGTCGGATTCCAGGTCCGCGTCAGCGGGCACGCACCCCCTCGAGCAGCAGCGTGACCAGCCGGGCGATCCGGTCGGGCTGCATTCCGTCCCCGTCGCCGACGATGCCCACGACGGCCCCGGCGAACGCGAGGTGGACGGCCATCGCGACGTCGGTGTCGGCGCGGAGCTCCCCGCGGGCCACCGCGTCCTCGAACACCCGCTGGAAGGCGGCGCGGGCCCGTGCCCGTGCGTGGCGGGACACCTCGTCGAGCTCGGGGTGTGAGGAGGTGAGCACGCGGACGAGGGCGGCACCGTCGGGCGCGTGGACGTTGCGATCCAGCTGCTCGATGAGCGCGGTGAGATCCCGGGCGAGGTGACCGCTGCGGGGCGTGGCGTCGAGGCGATCCACCGTGGGGAGCATCAACGCATCCACGAGATCGGCTTTGGACGGCCACCTTCGGTAGATGGTGCTGCGGCTGACCCCGGCTGCGCGGGCCACGCCACCGATGGTGAGCTTGGCGTACCCGACGCGGGTGAGCTCCGACAGGGTGGCGTCTCGGACCGATCGGACGATCTGCCGCGCCCGGGGGCCTTGTTGGATTCCGAGCGTTCGACGCGGTGAGTCGTCAGTCAATGGACCTCCTCGCCGTCCTTGTATCCCTTGATGGCGACATCGTGTTGCCATTACTCGGCGACAGGCGTAGGCTCCTGGGGAGTCCTTGAGCCGAGGTGTGCTGTGGCCGAGCCGACGTGGGATGAAGAAGTCGACTTCCTGGTGGTCGGGAGCGGCGG
>JAUHWK010000430.1 GCA_030424555.1 bacterium
CCACTGGGCGGCGACCACCGTCTCGATGCTGTCGGCGATGATCTCGCGGGACTGCAGCGAGTACGACATGCCGTCGGTGCCCATCGAGATGCCGTCGCTGACGCCGATGGTGTTGAAGCGCAGCGGGACCAGATCAGCCTCCTGCGCCCCCGTGACCACGTGGGCGGACAGGTCGAGCAGGTGGGCGTTGCACGGGTTGCCCTCCCACCACACGCTCGCCACGCCGATCTGCGGCTTGGCGAGGTCGTCATCGGTGAGTCCGACCGCGTGCAACATCGCCTGGGAAGCCCCCTGGCGACGGTCCTGGGTGATGCGGCGCGACCAGGGGTTGGACGCGCGCGGGGTGTCGTCGGTCATGGGTTCGCTCTCAGGTTCCGGGGACCCGCTTGGCCTTCACGAACGCCATCATGTCACGCAGGCGTGCCCCGACGTCCTCGAGCTGCGAGGCGCGTCCAGCCTGCCGCCACCCTTCGAAGTTCGGACGGCCCGCCTCGTTCTCGTCGATCCACGCCTTGGCGAAGGTGCCGTCCTGGATCTCTCCGAGGATCTTCTTCATCTCGGCCTTGGTGCCCTCGTGGATCACCCGGGGGCCCGAGGCGTAGTCGCCGTACTCCGCGGTGTCGGAGATTGAGTACCGCATGTATGAGAGGCCGCCTTGGTACATCAGATCGACGATGAGCTTGAGCTCGTGCAAGCACTCGAAGTACGCGACCTCGGGCTGGTAGCCGGCCTCGACCAGGGTCTCGAAGCCCGCCTGCACCAACGCAGACGCCCCCCCGCACAGCACGGCCTGCTCACCGAACAGGTCGGTCTCGGTCTCCTCCTCGAACGTGGTGGTGAGGATGCCCGCGCGGCCGCCGCCGATCGCGGAGGCATACGCGAGCGCGAACCCATCGGCCTTGCCGGTGGCGTCCTGGTGCACCGCGACCAGACAGGGGACGCCGCCGCCCTCCTCATAGGTCTCCCGCACCCGGTGCCCGGGGCTCTTGGGGGCCACCATGCTCACATCCACATCCGAAGGCGGGGTGATCGTGCCGTACCGGATGTTGAACCCGTGGGCGAACATCAAGGTGTCGCCGGCGTTGAGGTGCGGGGCGATCTCGGCCTCGTAGACCGCCGCCTGCTTGGTGTCGGGCAGCAACACCATCATCACGTCGGCGGCCTCGCACGCGTCGGCGATCGACATCACGGTGAGGCCGGCCGCCTTGGCCTGCGGGCGGCTGGCGCTGCCCTCTCGGAGGCCGACGATCACGTCCACCCCCGACTCGTGCAGGTTGAGCGCGTGGGCATGGCCCTGGGATCCGTACCCCAGGATGGCGATGGTCTTGCCCTGGAGCAGGGACAGGTCGGCGTCGGCGTCGTAGCGGATCTGGGTCATGGCGAGACGTTCTCCCCGATGGAAATCGGATGGATGGGCTGCAAGGTGGCGTGCTCGGCGCACGCCGAGGCGTCCCGGCACGCGCCGGGCAACACGAGAGGATGCGGGGTCAGGCGACCTGGGCGGTCGGGGCGATGGCTTCGACGTACAGGTCGATCGCCGTCACGTCCAGGCACCGTGCAAGGTTGGTCATCACGGCGTCTGTCCGACCCACGTCCTCGGCAAACGTGACCTGGACTCGGTCGAGCCCCGGGCGGTCTTCCGACGGCGCAAACCCCATCGAGACGATGGTGTAGCCCTTGCGGCGACAGCGGTTGAGGAGGCGCTCGAGCGCCCCCGCCTGGCGGTGCAACAGGATGTCGAAGGTCATTGGCCACTCCCCTGGCTGTCGCCCTTGCCGGGCCGGCGGATCATGTCGTCGAGGTCCCGTCCGGTCGCGACCATCGGGAACACGTTGTCTTCGGCGACCACACAGAACTCGAGCACGACGGTGCCGGGCTGCTCCCGGGCGTACGCCACCGCGTCTGCGATCTCCTCGCGCTGGGTGACCCGGCGGGACGCGAGCCCGTGGGCCTGGGCGAGCAGGCAGAAGTCGGGATTCTGCAGGGGCGTGGCCACGTAGCGGCGGTCGAAGAAGAACTCCTGCCACTGCCGGACCATCCCGAGGAAGCCGTTGTTGATGATGGCGACGATCACCTTGACCCGCTCCTGGGCCAGGGTGGACAGCTCGCACGCGGTCATCTGAAAGCCGCCGTCCCCACACACCACCCAGACGTCCTGGTCGGGGCGCGCCATCTTGGCACCGAGCGCCGCGGGGAGCGCAAAGCCCATCGTCCCCAGCCCACCCGAGGTGATCAGGGATCGCGGGGTGGAGTGCTTGTAGTACTGGGCTTCCCACATCTGGTGCTGGCCCACGTCGGTGACGACGAGCGCCTCGCCGCCTGTGATCTCCCACAGGTCCTTGAGCACGCGCGGTGCGGTCATGCCGACCGGCTCGTGGGCCGGGTTGAGGCAGTCGCGCGCGATGTCGACCTCGTGCAGGCTGCGGATGTGGCGGATCCAGTACCCGAGGTCCGCCTGCTCCACCTTGGGCATCAGCCGCGCGAGCGTGGTCTTGGCGTCCCCGCACAGCCCGACGTCGACCGGGACGACCTTGTTGATCTCCGCGGGGTCGAGCTCGACGTGGATCTTCTTGGCCTTCTTGGCGTACCGCTCGATGTTGCCGGTGACGCGGTCGTCGAACCGCATCCCGATCGCCACCAACAGATCGGCCTGCTGGATGGTGGTGTTGACCCAGGGCTCCCCGTGCATGCCCATCATGCCCATGTTCCGACCGTGGTCCGCGGGCAGGCAGCCCAGGCCCAGCAGCGTGCAGGCGACCGGCATGTCCGTCTTGGCGACAAAGGCGTGGAAGGCCTCGACCGCATCGCCCTGGATGATCCCGTGGCCCGCGAGGATCACCGGACGCTGGGCCTGCGCGATCAGGCGCGCGGCCTCGTCGAGCTCGGCCTCGGTGATCTCAGGGCGGGGCACCGCCGGCCGATCCAGCGTGTGGGGGCCAGGATCCTGGAACGGGACGGCGGTGAGCTGGGCGTCCTTGGTGATGTCGACCAGCACCGGCCCGGGGCGGCCCGAGCGCGCCATCGCGAACGCCTTGCGCAGCGTGGGCGCGATGTCCTCTGCCTTGGTGACCAGGAAGCTGTGCTTGGTGACGGGCAGGGACAGGCCCAGGACGTCGGTCTCCTGGAAGGCGTCGGTGCCGAGCACGGTGGAGGTCACCTGCCCCGTGATCGCAACCAGGGGGGTGGAGTCCATCATCGCGGTCGCCAGCCCGGTGATCAGGTTGGTGGCGCCCGGGCCCGACGTGGCCACGCACACGCCGACCCGGCCCGTCGCCCGCGCGTAGCCATCGGCGGCGTGGCACGCGCCCTGCTCATGGCGCGTGAGCACGTGATGGACGGGGTAGTTCACGAGGGCGTCGTACGCGGGCATGATCGCCCCGCCCGGGTAGCCGAACACGGTGTCGACGCCCTCCGCGACCAGGATCTCCCAGATGGTGGCCGACCCGAGGAGCGCAGCACCTGGCTCGGTGGGGACGAACGCCGATCGCGGCTTCATGCCCTCAGGCACGTCGTCCGCCTCCCGCTCGGTGGGGTGGGCTGCTGGCTGCATGCTGTCGACTCCTGGAGTGCCGACGGCGCCGCGTGGGATGGGGGGTCGAGGCCCCGCGTCCGGTGCGGGGCCCTCGGCGTGTACGCGTCAGACCCCGGGACCAATCCCGATGAGAACCCGAACCACGAGAACGAGGAGGACGACAGAGACGACGCTGTGCAGGCGGCTGCTCGTCATGACGACCTCG
>JAUHWK010000028.1 GCA_030424555.1 bacterium
GTCCTCGAGGTTCAGCCACAGCGGGAAGCGCCAGGTCTTCGGCAGCACCGACATCTCGCGCCAGAGGATCGTCTCGTAGGTCGAACCGTGCACGATCGAGCGCTCCGCGGTGAGGTAGCCGTCGAGCACGAAGGCGACCTCGTGGTCCTCGTCCTTGTCGAGCGACATGACGCAGGGCGTCGTGAAGCCCGAGTCGACCCCGTTCACGAAGACGTGGGCCCCGGGCGGGTCGGAGCTGAGCGAGACCGGCGAGGTCGCGGCGCAAGCGCTCAGCAGTACGGCGGCGGCGAGGCTGGGGATCGTGGGGCGCATGGTGCTGGCATTCTGTCCGCTCGTCCCGGGCCCGGCAAGCGAGCCGGAAGGGACTACGGGATCGGCGTTGCCTTCGTCGACCAGAAAGGGAAGTCTCCTGTACCCATGCGCAGCGACCCGTCCCCGAACGAGCACCCGGACCGCGCGGCCGGCGTCCTGCTGGCGCTGGGACTTCGGCCCCGGCAGCTCGCGCTGATGGTCCTGGTCGAGGGCGGGGTGTTGGGCACCGTCGGCGGCTTGGCCGGGATCGCGCTGGCCCTTCCCGGCGTGCTGTACCTGCAGCAGCAGGGGATCGACTACGGCGAGATGATGCTGTCGGCATCGCCCGTCACCGACGTCGCGATGGACACCGTGATGCGGGGCCAGCTCAACCTGCCGAAGATGCTGGTGGTGGCGGGGATCGCGGCGATCATGGCCGTGGTCGCGTCGCTGTGGCCGGCCCGCCTCACCACCCGCCTCGAGATCGTCGAGTCGCTACGCCACACCTGACCCCCACGCCCGTCGGCATGGAGACGCCATGGCCCTGGTCGAGATCGAAGGACTGACGCGCCACTACCAGCAGGGCGAGTTCACCGTCCGTGCGCTGGATGGGGTGGACCTGACCCTGGAAGAGGGCAGCTTCGCGGCCCTGATGGGACCGTCTGGCTCGGGCAAGACCACCTTGCTCAACACGATCGGCGGCCTGGACGCGCCGACGTCTGGGGTCGTGCGGGTGGCGGGGCGCGATCTGGCGAGCATGACCTCCGCGGAGCGCTCGGACATGCGCCGGACCCGGCTGGGGTTCGTGTTCCAGGCGTACAACCTCATCCCGGTCCTCACCGCGCGGGAGAACACGGAGTTCGTGATGCAGCTGCAGGGCGTGCCTGCGGCCGAGCGGCGGGAGCGTGCGGAGCAGGCCCTGGTCGACGTGGGCCTCGGCGGACTGGGGGACCGCCGTCCCGGGGAGCTGTCGGGTGGGCAGCAGCAGCGGGTGGCGGTCGCGCGGGCGCTGGCGGCGTCTCCGGCGCTGATCCTCGCGGACGAGCCCACCGCCAACCTCGACAGCCACACCGGGCACGATCTGATCGACTTGATGCGTCGGCTCAACGAGGAGCGCGGCACCACCTTCCTGTTCGCCACCCACGACCCCAAGGTCGAGGAGGCGGCACGACGGGTGGTCCGGATGGTCGATGGGCGCATCCGGGAGGACGAGATCCGGTGAGGGGCGCACGACCGGTGTGGGGGGCGGTGTGGTGCCTGGTGCTGGCCGGGCCGGTGTGGGCTGCGCCCGGGCCGGTGGACGGCGACACTGGCTCGGAAGGTCCGGCGGACGTGCGGGTGGAGGACACGGACACCGGGTCCACGCCGGACCCGATGGACACCGACACCGAGGGCACAGACTCGGACGGCGAGGACACGGATGCCGAGGACACCGACATCTCGGTCGCGCCGAGTCCGGATCCTGAAGGCCCCGAGGCCGTGTCTGTGGGCGCGCCCTCTGCAGCCCCGGCGGAGGGTCCTGTGGCGCCTCCAGAAGCGCCTGAGGCCCGGCGCGCGTTGGACGTGGTGGCCAAGGCCACGGGCCACGTCAAGGCGTTCGCCACGGCGTCGTTCCCCTACGAGTCGCCGATCCTGCCCGATGCCCCCCAGGGACAAGGCTTCCTCGACCAGCGCCTCACGCTGTCTCTGGCGGTGGACGAGGTGTTCGAGGCTGAGGTCGCCCACGCGCTCACGGCCACAATCGGGGCGGCCCAGGCCACCGGCAGCGTGCTCGGGACGGGGGTCGGGGCCACCGCACCCCAGGCGCTCCCGCTCACGTGGACGGCGTTCGACGATCCGGACAGCACCCTCCGGCTCCAGGGGCGGGTGGATCGGCTGGTCCTCCGAGGTCACGCACCCCAGGTCGATCTCGCGCTCGGGCGCCAGCCCATCTCGTTCGGGAACGGACGCTTCTTCACGCCGATGGACCTCGTCCAGCCCTTCACGCCCGCAGTCATCGACACGGAGTTCAAGCCCGGGGTCGACGCGTTCCGGATCGACGTCTATCCGTCCTTCTCCTCGGCGATCACCGGGGTCGTCGCCTACACGGGCAACGAGGGCTGGAAGGGAGACTGGACCGCCGAGGAGATCACCGGGGCGGTGTACGGACAGGGCACCGTGGGCGTCACCGACCTGGGCGGAATGTACGCCTGGGTGGAGGGGGACCATGTGGTGGCCGCGACCCTCGCGTCGGCGATCGGCCCGGCTGGGGTGATCGGAGACGTGGCCGTGACCGTGCCGCGGGACGACCTGGACGAGCCCGTGTTCGTGCGGGCGACCCTGGGGATGGACGGACGGCCGACCGGGACGACGACGGTGTCGGCCGAGGTGTACGTGCAGTCGCTTGGGTCGACGGACCCGGCGGATCTGTTGGACACCCTGGGGTCGGAGCGCGCGATGCGGGGCGAGATCTGGCTGGCGGGCATTGCCTACCTGGGAACGAGCCTGACGCAGGAGATCACGCCGCTGGTGACCTTCTCCCTGTCGACGATCACCAACCTGACCCAGCCGAGCACCCTGATCCTGCCTGGCATCTCCTGGTCGATCGCCGGCAACGCCGACCTCGCCGCGGGCGCCTACCTCCCGGTGGGCGAGCGTCCCGAGACGCGCACGCCCACCCTGGAGGACCCCTTGCCCGTCGCGATCCGCAGCGAGTTCGGGACCTACCCGTTCAGCGCCTACCTCCAGGTCCGCGCCTACTTCTGAGGCCCGGTACGCTGTGGCGGGGGCTCAGGTGTCGAGCGCCTTGGACAGGGCGTTGAGGGTGGCGTCCACGGTCACCGGACGGTTGACGCGGGGGTGCTCGCCGTAGGCGCCCTCGTGCCACGCCATCGTGGTGTCGGTGTCCTTGAGCAGGTGGCCGGTGAGCACGCACACGACGCGGGCGTCGGGCTGGATCACGCCGGCCTCGACCATGGCGCGCACCCCGGCGACCGAGGCGCAGCTGGCAGGCTCCGCGCCGATGCCGGCAGCGTCGACCTCGGCCTTGGCGGCGAGGATCTGGGCGTCCGTCACCGACACCACATGGCCCTTGGTGGCGCGGATGCTGGCGACGGCGCGATCGTAGGACACCGGATCGCCGATCCGGATCGCGGTGGCGACGGTGTCGGCCGTCATCGGCTCCAAGCGGTCGAACCCGCGCCCGTACGCCTTGGCGAATGGGCTGGCGCCCTCGGCTTGCACGCACAGCAGGCGGGGCATGCGGTCGATCAGGCCGAGGTCGAGGGCGAGGGTGAGGGCGGCGCCGAACGCGCTGGTGTTGCCCAGGTTGCCGGCGGGCAAGGCCACCCAGTCCGGCGACTCCCACGCGAGCTGCTGGAGCATCTCCAGGATGATGGTCTTCTGGCCCTCGAGGCGGAACGGGTTGAGGCTGTTGACCAGGTACAGGCCGAGCTCGGTGGACGCCTGCTGGACCAGCCGCATCGCCTCGTCGAAGTCGCCACGGACCTGGAGCGTGGTGGCGCCGTACGCGAGCGCTTGCACGAGCTTGCCGGACGCGACCTTGCCCTCGGGCACGAGGATGACGGCCTGGAGTCCGGCGAGTGCGGCGTAGGAGGCCATGGACGCGCTGGTGTTGCCGGTGCTGGCGCACGCCACGGCCCGGGCCCCGTTGGCGACAGCCTGGGAGACGGCGACGGTCATGCCGCGGTCCTTGAAGCTGCCGCTCGGGTTCATGCCCTCGTGCTTGAGGCGCAGCCAGGACACCCCAGCCCACCGGGCGACGGCCGGCGCGCGGAGCAAGGGGGTGTTGCCCTCGGGTCGGCTGACGACGTGGGCGTCGGGCAGGGTGGGGTGGATCAACTCCCGGAAACGCCACACCCCGCTGTCGTGGGGCGGTGCCGTGCGTCCCAGGCGGTCGTCGAACAGTGCCCGGGAGACGGGGGGCAGGTCGTGAACGACCGCGAGCGGATGGCCGGTGGGCCCGCGGAAGGCGGGATGGCTGGCCGGGAACGTCGTGCCTGTGTCCGGGCATCGCAGGTGGGTCATCGGGCGTCCTGGCGGGAGACGTCGCGCTATACCTCGCCGCGCGCCCGATCCCACGTCGAGGAGACCCCATGCGCTGCACCCTCGTGGTCCCGGCGAGCCTGTCCAACCTCGGTCCTGGATTCGACGTCCTGGGGCTGGCGGTGTCGCTGTACAACCGCTTCGAGCTGGGGCCGTCCGAGGACGGCTGGCGCAGCGAAGGGCAGGCGATCGACCCCGACGCTCACCTCGTGTTTCGGACGATGCGCCGTGCTTCCGCTGCCTTCGGAGCGCCGCTCGCCGGTCCGGTGGCGCTCACCCAGGTGGAGCGTGTTCCGCGGAGCCGTGGGCTGGGCTCTTCCGCGACGGCCCGGGTGGCGGGGGTGCTCGGCTGGAGCCACCTGACGGGTGTGCGGCCTCCGATGGACGAGCTGCTCGACTTCCTGTCGACGGAGGAGGGGCACCCGGACAACGTGGTGGCGGCGATGCTCGGCGGCATCACCGCGGGCACCCGCACCGCGCAGCGGTTCGAGACCCTGCGGTTCGAGGCGCCAGGAGACCTGCGGGTGGCGCTGGCCGTCCCCGATCGCGAGGTCGCGACCGACGCGGCGCGTGCAGCCCTCCCCGACCGCTACACTCGAGACGATGCGGTGTTCAACGGCAACCGGCTCGCGTTCCTGATGGTCGGCCTGTCGCGGGGAGACGCCCGGGCGCTGCGGGTGGGACAGGAGGACCGCCTCCACCATCCGTACCGCGCGCCGCTGATCGGGCCGGTCGACGACGCGATCGAGGCTGCTTGCACTGCGGGCGCGGCGAGTGCCTTCATCAGTGGATCCGGCAGCACGATGGCGGCCTTGGTGCTGGATCCGTCGGCGGATGCGCGGCCGGTCGCGGAGGCGCTGGCGGCGCCGTTCGTCCGGGAGGGGATCGGGGTGGCGACGCACGTGGTCACCCCGTCGTCTGTGGGGGCGTGGCGGCTGTACCTGGCGAACGCGGTCGGCCAGGCCTGACCGGGACCGTGGGCTGCAGGCCGCAGCCCGTGTCCTCTGGTCGGTGCCGACGCGGTGTTGTGTAGGAAGGGGTGGACGCAGAAAGGCCCCGGCTGCCGAAGCAACCGGGGCCTTCGTCGCGAGTGCCGCTCGCCGTGAGGCGAGCGACCCTGCATCTCGGGACTCAGCTGGACTGGGTGGCCGCGAGCTTGGACGAGATGAAGGAGAACTGCGAGGACAGCTCCTGGCCGAGCGCGGTGGCGGCGCCGATGACGGCGACGGCGATGAGGGCCGCGATGAGGCCGTACTCGATGGCGGTGACGCCGTTCTCGGACTTGATGAAGTTGGCGAGCATGGTGACTCTCCTTGCTGGTGGGGTTGGTGTCGCCAGGGGTTCCCCTGACACCGTGAGAGTAGCTGTTGATGGCCGGACTGCCATCGAAAATTTTCACCCAACCCGGGCCTGGTTCGCCAAAGACAAGCAGAAAGCCTGGTAATGGAGCGCAGAAAAAATTCCAGCACGCGGTCTCTTGCACGGATCCAACGAGGTCCGGAAGGGACGGCATGGCGCCGAAACGCAGAAAGGCCCCGGCTGCCGAAGCAACCGGGGCCTCCGTTGCGAGGGCCGCTCGCCGTGAGGCAAGCGACCTCGCTTCTCGAAACTCAGCTGGCCTGGGTGCCGGCGAGCTTGGACGAGATGAAGGAGAACTGCGAGGACAGCTCCTGGCCGAGCGCGGTGGCGGCGCCGATGACGGCGACGGCGATGAGGGCCGCGATGAGGCCGTACTCGATGGCGGTGACGCCGTTCTCGGACTTGATGAAGTTGGCGAGCATGATGGCTCTCCTTGATGGTGGGGTTGGTGGGTGTCCCCGGTCAACCGGTGACGCTGGGAGTATGCGATCGCCGGAGAGGCGCTGCAAGGAATTTCTCACCCGCTCGGCCTTGATTGATGAATATCAATCGTAGAAGCGGTGGAATCGGAAGTGGAAAACTTTCATCGTCCGCTGCGCTGGCTCTGGATCGGCAGAATGTTGCAGATTGATGGTGCGGGCCAGACGGTGCCGTCGTACACTCGCCAGGACGGTTTCCTCCGGGAGGTACCCATGATCCGCACCGCCGCATCCGCCCTCGCGCTCGCCCTGCTCACCCCGTCCACGGCCTTGGCCTGTGGGGGCTTCTTCTGCTCCCAGGCCCCGATGGATCAGAGCAAGGAGCGCATCGTGTTCGGCGTGGGAGACGGCGAGATCGACGTCCACGTCCAGATCTTCTACGAAGGCGACGCCGACCGGTTCGCCTGGGTGGTCCCGGTGTCGGGGGTGCCAGAGGTCGGACTGAGCACGGACGCGATGTTCCAGGTCCTCGCCCAACAGACCCAGCCGCGGTTCTGGCTCCAGTGGCGGGAGCTCGGTGATTGCACGTACGACGCCTACCCGGCCACCGCGGAGGACGACGACGCCTTGGACTCGGCAGGCGGCGGCGCGGGCGGAGCGCCCAATGGTGACGACGGCGCCAGCGTCTTGGCGGAGGGCCAGACCGGGCCCTACGACTGGAAGGTCGTCAGCGCGACCAGCGAGGAGGCACTCCTCCAGTGGCTGGAGGACAACGACTACGACATCCCTGCGGCCGTCGGCAAGGCGCTCGGAGGCTACCTCGCGGGCGGGTCCAACTTTGTGGCGTTCAAGCTCACCTCGGACAGCGACGCGGGCGACATCGCGCCCGTCCGCCTCACCTACCCGGGCACCAAGCCGCTGATCCCGATCGTCCTCACGAGCATCGCCGCCACGCCCGACATGCGCCTGGAGCCGTACGTGTTCGCCAACGAGCGCGCGGTCCCGGAGAACTACCTTCACGTCCAGATCAACGAGGCCGCCATCGACTGGATGTCCGGTGGGAGCAACTACGACGACGTGATCACCCGCGCGGCCAACGAGGCGGGGGGGCAGGCCTTCGCGACCGACTTCAGCGGGGACACGGCGTTCCTGGAGAGCAACCTGTGGTGGGAGGGGCGCTTCGACGTCGACGCCCTGCGCGGCCTGTCGGACCCGGTCGCGTTCTTCAACGCGATGCAGGGGCAGGGCTTCCCGGGCAACGCCACCCTGCTCAACCTGCTCCAGGAGCACATCCCGATGCCCGCCTCGGTGGCGCAGCAGGGGGTGGACCCACGCAGCTTCTACAACTGCCTGGAGTGCTACGCCGAGTCCCTCGACGGGCAGGCGTTCGACCCAGACGCGTTCGCAGACGACCTCGAGCTCTACGTGGTCGAGCCGATGCAAGAGGCCCAGGCGCTGTTCGACCGGTTCGACACGGTCACGCGCATGACCTCGTCGATGTCTGCGGACGAGATGACGATCGACCCCACCTTCGTCCTCAACCCGGACATGGGCACGGTCTCCAACGTGCATGAGGCGGATCTGGTGGTGGACTGCACGGTGGAGACCGAGGCGTACAAGGCGCCGCGGTACATCGAGCTGCAAGACGGCCGCGTGGTCCTCGTCCCGCCGGAGGAGTGGTTCTGGAACAACCCGGGCGAGGCTTGGTACGACGCGGACGCGCCGGCGGCGCAGACCATCGAGCGCACCGGCGCGTCGGGGCTGCCCGAGCCGGTTCGTGACCAGTCGGGTGAGGCGGGCGACAGCCTGGACGACCACAACCGCTGGGTCGATGAGCTCCAGGGTGGGCTGACCGGATTCGGGCCCGGCGGCACCGCAGGGTGCGGTGACGGTGGCTGTGCGCAGACCGGTGGATCCGGGGCGCTGGCGCTGTGGGGCGTCGCGGGCCTGCTCGCGACGCGTCGTCGTCGGGAGCGGTGAGGCGGCGAGTCAGCGCCGAAACTCCTGCCACCACCGCGGCACGGCCTCGCGCCGATCGGGCGCCTCGGGCACCCCGCCGAGGTGGTGGATCGCCGCCTCCCCAAGCCGGGTGAGGCGGTCGGACGCCTCCTCGATTCGCGCGGCCCAGGTCTGGGGCATGGCGTCGGTGGTGCGGGCCCACAACAGGACCCCGATGCGTGCGTCGTGAAAGGACGACACCGCGGCGAGCTGGTCTGGCGACAGGGACAGCACGTCGTCGGCGTTCCACACGCGCCAGTGGGACGACAGGGCGGTGACCAGCGGCTCGCGGTCCTGCCAGATCGTCCACCAGTCGATCAGGAAGGCGGGATCGCCGGTCAGGCGATCGACCACGCGGCGGACGTCCCACGCCACGCGGCCGGCAAACGGGACCTCCTCGTCGAACGGATCCACGGGGTGGTCCTACTCGACCACGGCTTTGGGGCGATCGGAGGCGTCCTCACCGCACGGGCGGAAGGTCTGGTAGTCGATCGTCTGGGCGCCGGAGAACTGGAACCCGAGGACCCGGGCCTCGAACGAGAAGGTCTCGGCGTCGGGGAAGGTCATGCCTCCGGCCTGGCGGGCCCGAATGCGTGCGTCGGCGTTGTGGATCGCGACGATCCGGCGGTTGGGGAGCCGGAAGCGGTCGGGGAACACGATGCGCATGGACGCGGGGACGGGGGCGCCCTCAGGGAAGACGACCTGCATGTCGGCCTCCTCGCTGTCGCCCCCGCCGATGGGGAGCCCGCGGTGCAGCACCACGGCCGATTGCTCGTCGTCCCACTGGGAGTACAGGCTCATCGTGGAGCTCCCCCAGCCCTCGACCATGGCGGCGATCACCTGATCGCCTTCGTCCTGGCGGGCGAGCATGGACGGCTTGCGGCGACCGACCAGGGGCACGAACCGGGTCTCGTCGTGCGGATAGGCCCGCCGCTCCTGCGAGCGCCCTCGGCGTTGGTCCTCGCCCAGCGAGCGGATGAGGAAGTCTTGCCACGCGCCGTCATCGAGCCGGCCGACGAACACCGCGTCGCCCGTGACCCCGCCGAAGCGTCCGCCATCGTAGCGCCACGTGGCCCGGCCCACGACCTCCCAGCAGCCCGGCGGCCCATCGACCAAGGCGGACCAGGCGTCCTCGTAGGGCTCGGGATCGTCGGCGACGACGCCGGCGGGGGCCCCGGCGTGCGCGGCGGTGGCGAGGCCGAGCACAGCGAGGGTGGGGGCGAGGGCGCGAAGCCCACGGGCGGAGCGGGTCGGGGACCACGCGGTCATGCATCCTCCGGACAGGGAGTGGGCCTAACCCACGGGCGCGGGGGGTTGGCGGGGAAGGACAGCTGTCGTCAGGTTCTCGTACGGCGCTCGGCGAGGACGGCGACGAGCACCGCGCGGATCCCGGCCTCGTCCAGGCCGCGCATCGAGCCGAGCAGGTCCTCCTGCCGGTACTGCAGCCCGATGCGGGCGAGGTCCTCGGCCTTGAGCGGGGCGGTGATCACGCCGTGGTGCAGGTGACGCAGCAAGGCTTGCAGGTCCTCGACCGGGACGCGGGTGAGGGCGGTGGCACCGTACATGAGGACTCCGAGGGGCACGGGGCGCCCCGCCTACCCCGCCCGACGTCGGAGCGGTTAGCCCGGCCCGATGTCCGGCATCCTCGTCCGCCAACACCTGTCCGCGCTCCACGCGCAAGGCGCCATCCAGGCGCTGCGCCCCGTGCTGCCCTCCCAGCTCCAGCCCTCGAGCCTGGACCTTCGGCTGGGCGCCACGGTGTGGCAGCTTCAATGCAGCTTCCTGCCAGGGCACCAAGGCGTGTCGCGCAAGCTGGGGCGCCTCGCGACCACCTCCTGGACCCTCGACCGCGACGCCCCAGTCGTGCTGCACCAGGGTGGGGTGTACCTCGCCGAGATCGAGGAAATCCTGGAGCTTCCCGAGACGGTGCGGGGGCGGGCCAACCCCAAGAGCAGCACGGGGCGGCTGGACGTGTTCGTGCGGGTCCTCACCGAGACCGGCGACGCGTTCGACACCATTCCCGCCGGGTACCGCGGCAAGCTGTACCTGGAGATCACGCCCCAGAGCTTCCACGTCGCGGTGCGGCGGGGAGACACGCTGGCGCAGCTCCGGCTGGCGTCGGGGGCGCCCGAGCTCGACGGGGATGCCCTGCGGTCGCGGCAGGACAATGCGCCCGTGGTCGTGTGGTCCGACGGCCAGCCTGCGCCCGTCGTCGATGCGCCCACGCCCGGCGTGCTGCTCAGCGTCGACCTGCAGTCCCAGGATGGGGGACCGGTCGGCTACCTCGCCCGCCGGCACCAGCCGCCGATCGACCTGGCGCGGCGGGATCTCCCGGTGGATCGCTACTGGACGCCGCTGCGCGATCCGGGCGAGGACGGCCACGTCCTGGAGCCCGAGCAGTTCTACATCTTCGCCACCCGCGAGCGCCTGCGGATCCCGCCGGACGTCTGCGCCGAGCTGGTGGCGTTCGACGCGACCAAGGGCGAGCTGCGCACCCACTACGCGGGGTTCATCGACTCGGGGTTTGGCTGGAACGCAGAGGGCGATGCCCCGGGGGCGCGGCTGGTGCTGGAGATCCGCACCCACGACGTCCCGTTCCTCCTCGAGCACGGGCAGCCGTTGTTCCGCCTGGAGTTCATGCGCAACGCGGAGCGGCCCGAGCGCCTGTACGGCAAGGGGTCGCACTATCAGCACCAAGGGCTGCGGCTGGCCAAGCAGTTCCAGTAGGGCGCACCCGCTGGGTGGGACGCCGCCGTCGGCAGCCCAGGGCGTGTGGGGAGCCGGACTACGCGCGCCCCATCGCCACCAGGCCGGGGGCCAGGGCGGCGAGCGCCACGGGATCGCGGCCGGCGGCGCGGGCCATCTCCTTGAGGAGCCTGGGGGAGATCGACGGCGTGCGTTGCTCCAAGCCGGCCCGGATCAGGTCGGGGTGCATCAGTCCGGCCCGGATCAGCCGGGCGAGGGTTGGGGCGTCGATCGTGCGGCTGAACCGATGGAACGCGTGGGCGCGTCGCAGCTCGGGGGCTTCCCGCCGACGCCACGCGCGGCTGACGTCTTCCACGGATCCGCCGCTGGCCAGCACGCGGGCGGCGAGGGCAGAGGCGACCAGCTGCGGCCCGATCCCAGATCCGTGGGAGGCGTACACCATGCCCCCCGCATCGCCGATGCGGAGCCAGGGGCCTTCGTGCAGCTGGTCGGGAGGTGGCAGGAGGGGGATCGGACGGGCCCCGCCCCACAGCCGCTCGCCCACCCAGTCCGCGTGCTCCTCGACGAAGCGCCGAAGCAGGACCGAGCCCGCAGGCACCCCATCCGCCGGCATGGATCCGGTGAGGATCGCCATCTCGTCGCCGTGGTAGCGCACGTTGACGATGCTGTACCCGCCTGCCACGCTGGTGAAGCAGGCGACGTCGCCCTCCGCGACCCCCAGCCGATCGAAGAACGCTTGTGCGGCGGCCCGATCCCGGAGGCGGTGGGTCTGCTGGGCCGCAGCACACATCGCGTCGCGGGGGACCCGTGGGGCGGACAGCCAGGGTAGGCCGTGCATGCCGCTGGCGTCGACGTAGACCGGGGCACGCATCACGCCCTGCTCGGTCTGGACGCCCTCGGCGGGGTCGAAGCCGGTCGCTGCGGTGCCCTCCCGGAAGTCCGCGCCGGCGTCGGCAGCGAGTCCCTGGAGGCGGGCGGTGAGGGCGCGCATGTCGACCTCGCGCACGTCGCTCGACACCAGGACGCGGTCCGGTCCCCATCCGGCGATCAGGTGCATCGACGGCCCGCCGCGGTCCTCGGGGGCGGTGGGGCGCGGCACGCCGGCCCGATCGAACGCCCGCAGGCTGACCCCGTTGGACCACCGCGCGCCCGCCCGATCGAGGGGACCGCGCTCCAGCACCACCACCCGCATGCCTCGGCGGGCGAGCTGCCAGGCGGCGGCGGCGCCCGCCGTGCCCGCACCGACGATGACGACGTCCGCATCCATGGACGGCCTCCAGGGGTCGGGTTCCTGTACCCTGGAACGGCCGAGGGACGGAGGCGTGGTGAGACGAGTCATGCTGCTGGCGCTGCTGCTGACGGGGTGTGCGCTGGGGGGACAGGCGGCGGAGACGCCCGCGAAGCCAGCATCCGACGGGGTCGAACCAGCCTTTGTGGTGATCGATCGCGTGCTGGGCAGCCCCGCGGATCCCGACGCCCCGCTCCCGTGGATCGTCGCGCTGCATGGCATGGGCGACCGCGCGGACCGGTTCGTCCACGCGTTCGACGGGTGGGACGGTCCTGCGGTTCGGTTGACCGTGGCCCAAGCCCCGGAGCCCCGAGGACCGGGTTTTTCGTGGTTCCCGGTGCGGGTAGGGGAGGACCGCCCGGACATCCTCACCCCTGCGGTCGAGGCCCAGGCGGCGGCGCTGGCGTCGGCGTTCGGGGTGTGGGACGACACCCGCGCGGTGGACGGACCCCCGATCGTCACGGGGTTCAGCCAGGGGGGCATCCTGTCGTTCGCCCTGGGCCTGCGCCATCCCGACGCGATCGCCGCGGCGGTGCCCGTGTCCGGGTGGCTCCCCGACGGCCTCGTGCCCCCCCATCCGCCGGCGGGATCCACGGTGCCGATCCGCGCCCTTCACGGCACGGCCGACACAGTGCTCCCGTTCGTCCCGGTCCGGCGGGGCGTCGATCGGCTGCGGGCCGCGGGCTTCGACGTCACGCTCCAGCCGTTCGAGGGCGTGGGCCACGCGATTCCGCCGGCGATGCGCGCAGCGTGGTGGTCTGCGCTGGCCGACGCGACGCGGACGCACGCTGGCCGTCACACGGTTGCTCCACAGGGGCGGTCGCGGTAGGGACGGGCCCCAACCGGGGTCGTTCCCGAGGGCTCGCGTATGGCGGGTCCCACCGGTTGGGGGGCACGCGGACCCTTCCGCCCGGACCCGACCCGATGAAGCCTCCGGTCCTCATCCTCCACGCGCCGGGCACCAACCGCGATCGCGAGGCAGCCTGGGCGGTCCAGGCCGCGGGCGGCGCCCCGGAGATCGTGCGCGTCGACGCCCTCGTCGCCGGCGATCGCTCCCTCGACGACTACCGGATGCTCCTGCTTCCGGGTGGCTTCTCGTTCGGAGACGACCTGGGGGCCGGCCGGCTGTGGTCGCTCGCCCTGCGCGAGGGGGTGGGCGATGCGCTCCAGGCCTTCGTCGACAAGGGCCGTCCCGTCCTCGGGATCTGCAACGGCTTCCAGGCCTTGGTCAAGGCGGGACTCCTCCCCGGCGATGCCCCCAAGGATCCGGTCCAGCGCGTCACCCTCACCCGCAACGACTCCGCGGGGTTCGAGTGTCGCTGGGTGTGGCTGCGCGCCGAGCCGGACAGCCCGTGCGTGTTCACCCGCGACCTGGGCGACACGCTGATCCACTGCCCGGTGGCCCATGGCGAGGGCAAGCTCGTCGCCCGCGACGACGCCGTTCGCGACGCGATCGGTGGCCAGTCGCTCGCCGCCCTTCGCTACGTCGATGCCGACGGTTCGCCGGCCGACTACCCCCGCAACCCCAACGGGTCCGAGGGCGGCATCGCCGGCCTCACCAACCCCGCGGGCAACGTCCTCGGCTTGATGCCCCATCCCGAGGATCACATCGAGGCCCGCCAGCATCCCCAGGTCCATCGAGGGGTGGCAGGCCAGCTCGGCCTGCCCCTGTTCGAGGCCGGGGTCCGCTACGCGGCGTCCGTCGACTGAGGAGTCCACATGCCTGTCACCGCCGTGGTCGGCGCCCAGTGGGGAGACGAGGGAAAGGGTCGCATCGTCGACTACCTCGCCCAGCGCGCGGACATGGTCATCCGGTTCCAGGGCGGCGACAACGCCGGCCACACCGTCGTCAATGAGCACGGCAAGTTCGCGCTCCACATCATGCCGTCGGGGATCTTCAACCCCATGGCGCGGTGTGTGGTCGGCGCCGGCACCGTGATCAACCCGGACAACCTGGTCGTCGAGCTCGAGGAGGTCGAGTCCGCTGGGGTCGACACCGATCGCCTGATCCTGTCGGACCGGGCCCACCTCGTGCTGCCCTACCACCCGCTGATCGACTCCCTGCAGGAGGCCGCGCGCTCCGAGGGCGACGTCATCGGCACCACCAAGCGTGGCATCGGCCCCACCTACGCCGACAAGGCCGCCCGCTGGGGCCTGCGGCTCGGGGACGTCAAGCGGCTCGACTACTTCCAGCGCCGCCTGCGCAACGTGCTCCCACGCAAGAACCGTGAGATCGAGGAGCTGGGCGGCACGCCCCTCCGCGAGGACGAGCTGATGGCCAAGGCCGAGGCGTGGAACGCCCGGATCGGCCACCGGATCAAGGACACCTTCCCGATCGTGCGCGACGCCGTCAAGGCCGATGAGCGCATCCTGCTGGAGGGCCAGCTCGGGATCATGCGCGACCTGGACTGGGGCACCTACCCCTACGTCACCAGCTCCAACCCGATCGCCGGCCACTCCGCGGTGGGTGCCGGCCTGCCCCCCACCGCGATGACCGAGGTCATCGGCGTGGTCAAGGCGTACTGCACCGCGGTCGGCGCGGGGCCGTTCCCGGTCGAGCTGCACGACGCCCTCGGCCAGAAGCTGCGCGACGAGGGCCACGAGTACGGCGCCACCACCGGCCGTCCTCGCCGCTGTGGGTGGTTCGACGGCGTGGCGATCAAGTTCGCGGCGTGGCTCAACGGCTTCACCGGCCTGGCGATCACCAAGCTGGATGTCCTCGACACCTTCGAGGAGATCAAGATCTGCACCGGCTACCGCTTCGAGGGCGAGGTCCTCGACTACGTGCCGGACACGCCCGTGTACGAGCAGGTCGAGCCTGTGTACGAGACCTGGCCGGGATGGCAGACCTCCACCCGCCACGCGCGGGTCTGGGACGACCTCCCCAAGCCGGCCCGGGCCTTCCTGCACCGCATCAGCGAGCTGGCAGGCGTGCGGATCCAGTTCGTGAGCGTCGGCGCCGAGCGCGACGAGCTCATCGTCATGCGTCTGTGAGACGCCCCCTTGCCCGGGGCGGTCGGTCCCGGGCGAGTCCTTCGTGAACCCGTCCTCCGTCCCCGGGACCGCGCTGTCGGCCTCCGGGGTCCTCCCGTCGCCCCCGCGACCCAGACCGACGAGCACGGAATGTCCGACGAGACCTACACCCACGAGACCTGGCTCTCCCCGCTGAGTTGGCGCTACGGCACCCCGCCCATGCGCGCCCTGTGGAGCGAGGCCCACAAGCGCCGGCTGTGGCGCCGCATCTGGGTCGCGCTGGCCGAGACCCAGGCCGAGGTCGGCCTGGTCAAGCCCGAGCAGGTCGAGGATCTGCGGGCGCACCAGGACGAGGTCGACATCGTCGAGGCCCACCGTCGGGAGGCGGAGCTTCACCACGACCTGATGGCCGAGGTCCACACCTACGCCGCCCAGTGCGGGATCGGCGGCGGGATCATCCACCTCGGCGCCACCAGCATGGACGTCGAGGACAACGCCGACGCGATGCGCCTGCGCGATGCCCTGGACCTGCTCCGGGTCCAGCTTCGGCAGGTCTGCGGCGCGCTGGCGGTCCGGGTTCGGGAGGAGGCGAGCACCACGGCGATGGCGTTCACCCACCTGCAGCCCGCCGAGCCCACCACGGTGGGGTACCGCCTGGCCCAGCACGGCCAGGACCTGCTGGTCGACCTGGAGGACCTCGATCGCCTGCGCGACGAGCTCAAGGGCAAGGGCTTCAAGGGCGCGGTCGGCACCTGTGCGAGCTACGGCCAGCTCCTCGAGGGCACGGGGTGGACCCCGGCGCAGTTGGAGGCGGGCGTGATGGGGCGGCTCGACCTCCCCGCGTTCGAGGCCGCCACCCAGACCGCTCCGCGCAAGCAGGAGTACCGGATCCTGTCGGGCATCGCGTCGCTCGGCCAGACCCTGTACAAGCTCGCCGCCGACCTCCGCCTGCTCCAGAGCCCGCCGCTAGGGGAGTGGGCCGAGCCGTTCGGGAAGAAGCAGATCGGCAGCAGCGCGATGCCCTTCAAGCGCAACCCGATCGTCGCCGAGAACATGGACAGCCAGGCCCGCCACCTCGCGGCGCTCCCGCGGGTCGCGTGGGACAACGCCGCCCACAGCTACCTGGAGCGCACGCTCGACGACTCGGCCAACCGGCGGTCGGTCCTTGCCGAGGCCTGTTTGATCGCCGACGATCTGCTCAAGCGCGCGCTGCGCCTGGTGCGCGATGGCACGGTGGTTCACGTCGCCGTCGCCCGCAACCTGGAGGCGTACGGCCCGTTCGCGGCGTCAGAGCGGGTCCTGATGCAGACCGCCCGTCGCGGGGCGGACCGCCAGGAGATGCACGAGGTGATCCGCGAGGGCAGCCTCACCGCATGGGCGGCGATCCAGGACGGCTCGCCCAACCCGCTGGCCGACACCCTGGCCTCCGACGACCGCGTGCTCGCCTGGGCCACGGCAGACGAGGTCCACGGCTGGATGGACGCGTCGGACTACGTGGGCGATGCGCCCGAGCGTGCGGTGCGCATCGCGGACGCCCTCGCGGCGGCAGGGGAGGCGGCATGATCGACGTCGACACCATTCGGGCCGCGATTCCGCATGTGGTGGAGTCCACCGCCTTGGAGGGGTTCGGGGAGCGCCGTCAGGGCAAGGTCCGGGACCTGTACCTGCAGCCGGGCCGCCGCCTCCTCGTCGCCAGCGATCGGCTGAGCGCGTTCGACCACGTCCTCGCCTCCATTCCGTTCAAGGGCCAGGTGCTCAACCAGCTCGCCGCCTGGTGGTTCGAGCAGACGTCCGACCTCGTCGCCAACCACGTGATCGCGGTGCCGGATCCGGTCGTCACGGTCGGGGCCGAGTGCGAGCCGCTGCCGGTGGAGATCGTGGTTCGCGGGTGGATCACCGGGGTCACGGGCACCAGCCTGTGGACCAACTACGAGCAGGGGCGCGACCCGTACGGCCTGTCGCTCCCGCCCGGCATCGTGAAGAACTCCCGGCTTCCCGAGCCGGTGATCACGCCCACCACCAAGGGCGATCACGGCGCCCACGACGAGCCGCTGAGCCTCGCGGCCGTCGCCGACCGCAAGCTGGTCGCGCCCGCGGTGTGGGACAAGGCCTGTGAGACCGCGCTGGCGCTGTTCGAGCGGGGCACGGAGCGGGCCAAGGCCGCCGGGATGATCCTCGTCGACACCAAGTACGAGATGGGCCTCAAGGACGGCGAGCTGGTGCTCATCGACGAGATCCACACGCCGGACAGCAGCCGGTACTGGATCAAGGAAGAAGCCGACCAGGCGCGTGCGGTCGGCCTCGATCCCGAGGGCCTGGACAAGGAGTACGTCCGCCGCTGGCTGCGCAAGCAGGGCTACACCGGCGACGGCACGCCACCCGCCCTCACCGACGACGTGATCGTCGAGCTCGCCCGCCGCTACATCGGCGCGTACGAGGCGCTCACCGGCCAGACCTTCGACCCCGCCCCGTACCCCGCCGGCGACCGGCTCCAGTTCACCCTCGCCGACTGGCGCCTGTCCGCCTGACGTCCCTCCCGCCCCGGACCCCCCATGCACGGCCCCCAGCCCCCCGCCGTCCACCACGACGCCCTCGACGACGCATTCGACGACGGGCTGGACCGTCCGCATGAGGAGTGTGGCGTGGTGGGGATCCACGCGAGCCCGACCGCACCCGTCGACGTCGCCCGCAACCTGTTCTTCTGCCTGTACGCGCTGCAGCACCGCGGGCAGGAGTCCGCGGGGATCTGCACCCGCGACGACAGCGGGTTCCACCTGCACAAGGGGATGGGGCTGGTCAGCCAGGTGTTTCGCGAGGAGACCCTCAAGCCGCTGGTCGGCCGCGAGGGCGTCGGCCACAACCGGTACAGCACCACGGGGGCCAACAACGAGGCCAACGTCCAGCCGTTCGTGATCCAGACCCTGCATGGCCCGATCGCCGTCTGTCACAACGGCAACGTCACCAACGCCGCCACCCTGCGCGAGCGCTTGATGTCCCACGGCATCGGCTTCGTCTCCACCTCGGACACCGAGGTCATCACCCAGCACCTCGCCCGTCCGTTCGAGGGGGCGTCCCGCGACGAGCCGCGGTGGGCCGATCGGCTGGGCCGCTTGATGGACGAGGCCGAGGGGGCGTTCAGCCTGGTCGTGATGACCGAAGACGGCCTGTACGCGATGCGCGATCCCCTCGGGCTGCGTCCGCTGTGTCTCGGACACCTTCGGGGCGAGAACCGCGCGATCGACGCCTACCTGGCGGTGAGCGAATCGAGCGCCTTGCTCACGGTGGGGGCCAAGTACCTGCGGGAGGTCCGCCCGGGCGAGATCGTCCGCCTGGACGACGACGGCATCCACACCGTGCGCGACCCGGCCGACCACGCCCCGCGCGATCCGGCGCTGTGCGTGTTCGAGTACGTGTACTTCGCGCGTCCCGACTCCAAGATGGACGATCAGACCATCCACGTCGTGCGGCAGCGGATGGGGCGTCGCCTGGCGGAGGAGGCCCCGGCCGACTGTGACGTGGTGCTCGGCGTGC
>JAUHWK010000431.1 GCA_030424555.1 bacterium
GTTCGTTCTGCGCGAGGCCGGAGGTCGTCCACCGAGCGCGTTCGTTGTCCACGGACGCCCCGACGGCGCGCATCGCGTTGCATTGCCCGCACCCTACAAGCGATCCGTCCTCGCCCCATCGCCGCACGGGCAGGGTGGTGGTTTCCTGGAGCTCGCGGTGGGTCTCGCTGTCGGCGCTGGTGATCGCCGCGATGTCCTTCACGAACACCTCGTAGACTTCCAAGCCCTGCGCATGGAGATCGCGGACGCGCTCGGGGGTGAGGCGGCAATGGTGGGTCACCTCGATTGCGACCCTTCGGCCGTTCGGCCACGCGATCGTGATGTCCGGTCGTCGCCGGCCGCAGTGCTGTTCGACCTGAATGGTGGCGTTGCGTGCATCGAGCACTGTCAGCGCATTGGACGCGGAGAAGCGATGGCGTCGGCATTGGCCGCGAATGACCAGTGGCGGTCCTGTCTCCAGGCGGATTGCGAGGCCCATCTTCACGCGGAAGTGCTCGATCGACTCCACCCCCCGCCACGCGCAGTTCGACGGCGCGTCCTTGTGGTGCACGAAGTGGGGCGCACGATGCCCCGATCCGATGGCCCGAGGGTACACCCGGCCGCCGCACTCAGGACATCGGAGCTTGGTTCGGTCCAAGGTTCCCAAGGCCTCGATCCATGCCCAGCCGTCCCCGTACCGGGCCACGGGGAGGGCAACGCCAGGCTTGCACGCGTCCAGCTGGCTGAGGATGGCCTGGGCCTCCTCTGGCGTCATCGATTGGATGGCGTCCGGCATCGTCCCTCCCTTGCGCGGGGTGGGACGGTCGGAAGGCGGGAATCTTCACGACGCACGCGGATGGGAACACGCCAGGCGACATCGCGCGTCCCATGGAAGGGGGGCGTGTGCTCCGAGGTGCCCCGCCCACCGTCCCTTGACTAGGACCCCCCGGCCCCTGCGGTAGGCTGGCGCGCTGCCTTGTCGCGATGGGGGGACGATGGCTGAGGATCTGGATGCGGACGAACTGCCGACCGACGAGGTGGCGAGGTCGGAGGTGGTGTCTGATGTGCCGGAGGCCGACGTCGTGCGGCTGGAGGCATTCGAGGTGGCGGGGCTGGCGCTGGCCCACGCGCGGCTGCCGCTCATTGAGCACCTCACCGTGCGCAATCCGACAGGCACGGCGTGGGATGATGTGCTGGTGAGGGTCGAGGCGGAGCCAGCGTTCGCCGAGCCCTGGAGCGCCCGGCTTGCGCGGCTGGAGCCCTACCGGGGTCATCGGCTGGATCCGAAGTTGTCGATGTCGCCCGCCTTCCTGGCCGAGCAGACCGAGCGCCAGAGCGCGCGCCTGATCGTGACGGTGACGGTGGGGGAGGATCATGTTGCCCGTCGCGTCCACGATCTTCGTGTGGCGCCCCCGACCCACTGGTTCGGCGCGAGCGTGCTGCCCGAGCTGCTGGCGGGCTGGGTGCGTCCGAACAGCCCGGCCCTTCCGGCCGTGCTGCGCAAGGCGGCGGATCGGGCCGAGGCCCTCACCGGGGACCGCGCCCTGTGCGGATACCAGAAGGCCGATCCCCAGCACGCATGGAGGCTGGCCCAGGCAGGGTGGGAAGCGCTCCAACAGTCGGGGGTCGACTACATCGACCCGCCGGCGAGCTTCGAGCGGGTAGGGCAGAAGGTCCGGACGCCGACCCAGGTGCTCGAGGACGGGTTCGGGACCTGCATCGACCTCGCGGTGGTGCTGGCGGCTCTCTGGGAGCAGATGGGCCTGAACCCCTTCGTGGTGGTGATCGAAGGCCACGCCTTCGCGGGGATCTGGCTGACGCCGTACGTCCTTCCCCAGCCGGTCCTCCACGACGATCCGCGCCCGCTGCGCAAGCGCATCGACCTGGGCGAGGCGCTGGTGGTGGACAGCTCGCCGGTGGCGGGGACGACCCCGTTCGACCAGGCGAGGCGGGCGGCCGAGGCCATGCTGGACGACCTGGACCGGTTCGTGTGCCTGGTCGACATCGCTGCATGTCGTGCATTCGGTGTCACCCCGATGCCCGGGGATGGGGAGGTGCGCCTCGCCCGCGCGGAGGGACCGCGGGAGCGCGATCTCGCGGACGTCGTCGACACGCTGCCCCAGCGCTGGCTTGACGACGACATGCCCGATGGTGGCTCCGGGGACCGGATCGATCGTTGGAAGAGCCGGCTGCTGGACCTGTCGCTCCGCAACCGACTCCTGAACTTCCGCCTCGGCTCTTCAGCTGCGTCCCTGCCGTTCTGTGATCTTGCATCGATGGAGGACGTGCTCGCGGGCGGGGACTCCCTCGAACTGCTGCCTCGACCGCCCGTGCGCATCACGGAGGGGGTGACGGACGAAGAACGCTCCCGCCTCCGCTTCGAGGCCCTGCGGGACGTCGGCCTGGAGCTCCAGCAACAGGGGCGGGTGATCGTCGACCTCCCGCCTGCCGAGCACGGCACCACGCTGCTCAAGCTGTACCGTGCATCCCGGACGGCGTTCCAGGAGTCCGGCGCGACGACGCTGTACCTGACGCTCGGGGCGCTGGCCTGGTACGAGTCGGACAGTTCGGACAAGCGCCGGCTGGCCCCGTTGGTCCTCGTGCCGGTGGAGTTGGTCCGGCCGGCGGCGCAGGGGAACTGGTCGCTCAAGGCGGCGGACGAGGAGGCGCGCGTCAACGTGACGCTGCTGGAGAAGCTGAAGGCGGACTTCGGCGTCCAGACCGACGGGCTGGGGGACCTTCCCAAGGACGCCCAGGGGGTCGATGTTCCGAAGATCCTCGCGCGCTTCCGGCGGCTCGTGAAGCCGTTCGACCGGTGGGAGGTGTTCGACGAGGCGTGGCTCGGCCAGTTCAGCTTCACCAAGTTCCTGATGTGGCTGGATCTTGAGGCCAAGCGGGACGCGCTGGCCAAGAACCCGGTGGCGGCCCAGTTGTTCGCCGGGGCGGCGTCGAAGGAGGGACCGGCGGCGTCGCTTCCGCAGGTACCCCTCGTCGACGAGGACAAGCTCGACCACGAGCGACCCACCGCAGACACCATCACGGTGATGGACGCCGACCCGAGCCAGCTCCAGGCGATCCTCGCGGCCTGTGACGGCGCGAGCTTCGTGCTCCAAGGCCCTCCCGGGACCGGCAAGAGCCAGTCGATCACCAACATGATCGCCCAGCTGTTGGGGCAGGGGAAGACCGTCCTGTTCGTGTCCGAGAAGCTCGCGGCCCTGGATGTGGTCCAGCGACGGCTCGAGCGGGTCGGCCTGGGTCCGTTCTGCCTGGAGCTCCACGCGCACCAGGGAAGCAAGCGCATGGTCGCGGCTCAGATCGAGCGCGCCTTCGAGTACGCAAATCAGCAGTCCCCCGCCGACTGGCAGGCGCGGGTCGAGGCGCTGGGGCGAGCCCGCGAGGCCTTGAACGCCCACGCCGCGACCCTCGCCTCGCCGTCGCCGTTCGGCGTGTGCCTCCGCGACGTGTTGGCCTCGATGTTCTCGTTCCGAGACCTGCCGGGTCTGGCGCTTCCAGACGTGGACCCCGCCACCTTGGGCGTCGAAGACGTGGAGGCTGCTCGGCGGGCCGCTCACCATGCGGCCGTCGCCTTGCCCGATGCGGGCGACGTGGCCGGACACCCGTGGAGGGGCGTCAGGACGTCGGAGTGGACACCGTCCTGGCAGCGGGACGTGGTGGACGCGGTCCGCGGGCTCCGGGAGGCGACCCATCGCCTGCGGGACACGGTGGGGGCCGTCGCCGAGGCGTTGCAGT
>JAUHWK010000432.1 GCA_030424555.1 bacterium
CGCACGCGAGGACGACGCGCCCTCGGCCACCCCTGGGTAGTTGGTGAGGTAGGCGTGGATGGCCCGGAACAGCCGGTGGCCGAACGGGCGCCCCATCGCGGCCATGATGCGGTTGATCTCGTTGAGGCGCGTGGAGATGTCGTCGTCGTCCTTGGCGACCTTCACCCAGGCGGTCCACGCGTTGTGTGCGAGCCGCTCGGAACGCGGGGCGGGCCGCGACTGCTGCTTCAGGCTCATGTCGTGCGGTGCAGGGAAGGTGAGGACCGACGCCCGGTCCAACACCTTGTCGGATAGCGTTAGCGTGGACTCGTCCTCGTTCATCGTGCCGACGAACAGCACACGGGGGTCGAGGAACAGGGGGACGGCCGACGCTCCGGGTCCGGCATCGAGATCGACCGTGGCGAGCCGGCGGTCCTCGGCGGGGGCGTCGTCTCGCAGGCCACGGCGGGACTCCAGCCGGCTGAGCAGCTCGGCGAAGTAGTACTCGACCCGCGCGAGGTTCATCTCGTCGAGGAGGACGAGCGACAGGCCGGCGCGGAGTGGGTCCTCGGGCTGACCCATCTGGTGCAGCAGGCGCGCGAGCGGCTCGGCCTTCAGCCGGCCGTCGGTGTAGTTGAAGAATCCGAACAGGTCCATCGGGCTGTCCCAGCTGGGCTGGACCGCGAGCGACAGGAACGGGATGCCTGCGAGGCTGGCGTACAGTCGCGGCAGCTCGCTCTTGCCGGTGCCGGAGATGCCGGCCAGCACGGACAGCGGGGCCTGCTCAGCGATCTTCAGGCTGGTGTGGAAGGCGCGGACGAGGCGGGTCGGGAACGCGTAGCCGGACGCGTCGAGCGACCCTTCGATCTCCCGGAGCCACGCCCACTCGCTGGCCGGCCGGTACACGGGCCTCAGGTCCTGGGGCGCGAACACTGGCGTGGTGAGCTGGCGCAGGCGCTCCGCATCCGGGACCTCCTCGCCTCGGGCCTTGGCGATCTGGGCCTGGAGATCCGCCAGGGTCTGCTCGGCCTGGCCGATCTTCCCGGCGAGTCCCTCGTGCGCCCGTCGCGCGGTCTGTTCCTCGTCCTTCGCCTGGATTGCCCGGTCCTCGGCCTCCTTGCGGAGGGCGTCGAGCCGTTCCCGCTCCGTCTCGACAGCGGCCATCGCGCGGCTGTGCTCCTCGGCGAGGGCGGCGCGGACGAACTCGCCCTGCCGGGTCAGCTCCTGCTCCAGCGCGTCGATCCGGCTGCGCGCCGCGGCCGCGTCCTCCTCGGCGCGCCGGAGCGCCTCGAGCCGGAGCGACAGGTCCTGCTCTCGGGCCACGGTGGCGTCGAGCTGTTTGGCCAGACGAGCCGCCTCGTCGACGTGCTCCGCGGCGCGCGTCGCCGCCTCGTTCGCCACCCGCTGCTCGTGGGCGTCCCGCATCTCCTCGATCCGTTGCGCGAGGTGTGCGTCGGCCTCGGCCATCGCCTTGTCCCGCGCGTGCTCCGCGTCGAGGCGTGCCCGCCGCTGGGTCTCCAGATCCTGCTCGAGTGTGGTGCAGCGATCCTCGAGCTCGGCGACGGAGGTCTTGAGGTCCTTGATCAGCCGTTCGCGCTCCTCCCGTTGCAGGGCGTCGTCCTCAACGGCTTGGAGCGAGGCGCGGGCTTCGTCCAGTTGGGACTGAAGGAACCGGATCCGGCGGTCCATCTCCCCCCGGCGTCGCTGCTCGTCGTCGGCGCGGACGCGCTGGTCCTCTGCCTCCTGTTCCAGTCGGCGGATCTGGGCGCGGTTCTCCACCTGGTCGATGTGGCTCCGCTCGGCGGCCTTGTGGCGCTCGAGCTGCTCGGCGAGGTCGTCCCGCTCCGCGGTGAGTTGCACGACCTCCGCCTCGAGCGCCCCGCGCGCGGTGAGGTCCCGGGAACGCTCCGCGAGCGCCTCCTCCCGCTGCTGGAGGTCCTCCGCGGACCATCGGCCCTCGACGAGGGTCAGCCGGCGGAGCGCGTCCTCCTTGTCGTCGAGCACGGCCCGAAGGTCGCGGTGCGCTGCCTGTTCGTCGGCGAGACGTTGGTTCGTCCGGTCCAGCTCGGCCTGGAGACGCTCGACGGACTGCGAGAGGACGGCCGCCCCGCCCGGCTCGAAGGCCTCGATCCACGAGCGGAGTTGTTGGAGCACGTCGTCCGCGTGCTCGTAGGCGTCCTCCAGCGCGGTCAGCTTGCCCTGGAGCGTGGACAGCTCAGGCGCCACGACCTCGCGGAGCCGCGCGTCGGGGACCCGCGCGACAGCGCCGTCCACCCGCTGATCCAGGGCGTGGTCGGTGGTGCGGCTCACCACGTCGTCCATCGTCTGTCCCAGCTGCGACAGGCGTGGGGTCACCTCGGCGCGGAGGGTGTCGACGGCGTTCTGCAGGGCGGCCCGGAGGGCCTGGTCGCGTGCGTCGAGGGCGCCCGGCCCAAAGGCCTCCACCACGGCGGCCTGCAGACGGTCCACCGAGGACTCCACCTGACCTCCGAGCGCGGACACCCCCTTGTGCAGCGCCTGCAGCTGAGAGGAGCTGTCGGGGATGCTCAGGGCCTCGATCCGCTGCCCGATGCCGTTGAGCCCGCGCTCGAGCGCCTCGAGCTGGGGACGGGGGTCGGGCGTGGATGGGGTGGGCTGGTCGGCCATGGGCTCTTCTCCTGGCGTCGTGGGCTGTGGGGGCCTTCGACACCGGAGACGCACCGCGGCGCGCCGACCGGACACCCCCCCCGGGATCCGTGTCCCGTGACGCTACCCCAAGGAGGCCGGCCCGTGAGGTCGGGTTGTGCTCCGGGACGGCGTTCCGGCCGGTCTCGGCAAGGAAATCGGGCCGGTGCTGTCCGGTGGTGCGTCGGGGATGCGTCTGTCCGGTGGAGCACGACGCTCCCCAGACCTCCCTGGAGACTCCATGACCGACCCACGCGTCCAGGCCTCGCGCCGCATCCGCAACCACTTCGTCGCTGCCGCGGCTGCCACCGGGGCCATTCCCGTGCCGGGCGCCAGCGTGGCCGTCCAGGCGGAGATGACCGCCATGGTGGTGGCCATCGCGGCCGAGTTCGATGTCCTCGTCGATCTCGCCATGGTCGAGGTCCTCCTCGTGAAGGCCGGCTTCGGCGCCGCGTTCAAGACCCTGTTCATGGAGGGGGCTCGCGCCATGGGCTGGTTCGGTGGACCAGCGGGTTGCGGTGGCGTGATGGCGTTGGGGGCGTCCACCGCGGCTCTCGAAGCGTTCGTGACGGGAGAGATGGCGATCGCCGTCGCGTGCGCGGCCTCACGCGGCACGTCCGTGTCGGTCGACGACGCCCGGTCCACCATCCGTCGTGCCCGCAAGGACTTCCGCCGGTGGTGGGAGGACGAGGGGCCGATGGCGGAGGCGTAGGAGGCCGCGCGCTGAGGTCTTCGCCGGATCCCGGGTCCGTGTTGATGGGCGAGGTGCCGATCGCCGTGGCGGCATGAGCGGGATTCGAGGACCCCGACCGATCACCGCGATGCGTTCCAGTGCGCCAAGATGGCCTCGGCGATGACCTGCCGCGCTTCCCCCTGGGTGCTTCCAGAGCCATGGAAGCACGGGCCGTCCGGTGGCGCGCGCCGCGTCGACGCGCGCGAGGACGGCCGCGTCGCGATCGTCGAGCCAGGCGTCGCGCTGAGCGCAGCTCGCGCAGCCGTTGTTGCAGTCGCCGGTCATCCGGGCCGGCGCGGCGCGCGCCTGGGCCCCGCGGGAAGGCGCGCCGGGGGGCCGGGCGCGCGCGA
>JAUHWK010000433.1 GCA_030424555.1 bacterium
CCTCGTGTTCCGGCCCCTCGGCACCTGGGACCGACGCGAGGCCGGGGTGACGAAGCAAGCGCTCCGCGAACGCGCCCTGCGGATGCCACGGCGCCTGGGACGCCGACGCGCCCCGCATGCGAAGGACCGCCTTGAACGCAGCCTCCGCGTCGACCGGCTCGACCGTGTGACGCATCTGCCACGCCGCGATCGCCGACATGCCCAGCGCGGCCGCCGCCAATCCCAGCTGCACCGGATCCGTCATCGGGTCGCCTCACGCTCGGCCCACCCCGCGCGACGCGGGAACGTCACCGCCGGCGACGCCGACCGTCGCCCGAAGACACCGGCACAGGGACCGGCTCCGGCGCGGGGGCGAGGAGGTCATCGAGCGCCGACAGGCCCTCACGCACGCGATCCTTGAGCCCCTCGAGGCCCGCTTCGATGCGCTCGCGCCAGGTCTTGGGTCGTGCCACGCGGCCTCCGGACTGCCCGGGACGACACCGTCCCGCCACGTCAGCGTAGACCCCGAACGCACCCGCGTCCATCCCGATCCGTCGCGTTCCGTCGCCGGGCCCCCGCACGATCCAGGGACGAACAGCGTTCCCCAGGCCCCCCGCGCGCTGCCCTGCCCCGGTCCGATGCGGCCACACGCCGGGGCACACGCGATACCCGACGACCTCTCCAGGAGAGCCCATGGCGCACGTCCTCGTCCTCAACGCCGGCAGCACCAGCCTCAAGGCCGACGTCCTCGACCCCCACACGGGCGACCGGATCCGCCGGGTCCGCATCGAGCGCGTGGGCGCGTCCGACGCGACGGCCGCCATCGATGCCGGTCCCCCCGAGTCCGCCCAGGCCGAGGATCTGTCCCAAGCCGTGGCCCTCGCCCTGCGCCTGCTCGGGGACGCCACCGCCTCGGTGTGCGCCGTCGGGCACCGGGTGGTCCACGGAGGAGAGCGCTTCACGGTCCCCACCCGCCTCGACGACGACGTCGTGCAGGGCATCGAGACCCTCACCTCCCTCGCGCCGCTCCACCAGCCCGGCAACCTCGCCGGCATCCGCGCAGCCCGGGCCCTCCGCCCCGACATCCCCCACATCGCGGTGTTCGACACGGCCTTCCACGCCACCCTGCCCCGGCGGGCCCGGCACTATGCGCTGCCCACCGACCTCGCCGAGGCCCACGGGATTCGCCGCTACGGGTTTCACGGCCCGTCCCACCAGCTCACCGCCCAGCGGGTCGCCGATCACCTCGGTGCCGACCTCCGCGACCTGCGGATCATCACCTGCCACCTCGGCGGGGGCGCCAGCCTGTGCGCGGTCGAGCACGGCCGGAGCATCGACACGAGCATGGGCATGACGCCCCTGGAGGGCCTCGTGATGGGGACCCGCGCCGGCGACGTCGACGCAGGCGTCCTGCTGCACCTGATGCGGGCCGAGGGACTCGATGCCGACGGGCTGGACGATGTCCTCAACCGCGAGAGCGGCCTCAAGGGCCTGTCCGGCCTGTCCCCGGACCTCCGGGACATCGAGGCGGCCGCCGCGGAGGGCGACGAGGCCGCGCGCCTGGCGATCCAGGTGTTCGCCCACCGGGTCCGGCGCTACCTCGGCGCCTACGCCGTCGACATGGACGGGGTCGACGCCATCGCGTTCACCGGCGGCATCGGCGAGAACAGCGCCCTGATGCGGCACCGCATCCTCCAGCGCCTCGACGTCCTCGGCGCCCGCATCGACGAGGACCGAAACCGGGCCGTCCGGGTCGGCCCCACCGCACGCGTCGCCCCCATCCACGACGACACCAGCCGGGTCCAGCTGCTGGTGGTCGAAGCCGACGAGGCCCTGAGCATCGGGCGCCAGACCTGGAAGATCGCCGAGAAGCTCCACGAGGTCACGCCCCAGCGCACCATCCCCATCGCGGTCAGCGCCCGCCACGTACACCTCACGCAGGAGGCCGTCGAAGCCCTGTTCGGCCCGGGCCACACGCTCACCCCACGCAACCCCCTGTCCCAGCCGGGCCAGTTCGCCTGCGAGGAGACGGTGGACGTCGTCGGACCCCGCCGCACGATCGAGGGTGTGCGCGTGCTCGGTCCCACCCGACCGGGGTGCCAGGTCGAGGTGAGCCGCACCGACGAGTTCTTCCTCGGCGTGGATGCCCCGGTACGCCTGTCGGGCGATCTGCGGGGGACTCCCGGGATCACCCTCCGTGGCCCGGCCGGCACCCTCACCCTCACCGAGGGCCTCATCTGCGCCCTGCGCCACATCCACATGACGCCCGAGGACGCCGTGGCGTTTGGGGTCCAGGACCGCGACGTCGTGGAGGTGGAGGTCACCGGCGGCCAGCGCAGCCTGATCTTCGGGGACGTGGTGGTGCGGGTGAAGGACAGCTACGCCCTGGAGATGCACGTCGACACCGACGAGGCCAACGCCGCCGAGCTCCCCCGCCTGGGCGAGGGGCGCATCTACGCCGACACTCCTGGCCGGGCGCTGCTGCGCCGCCGCGACACCCGACACGACCCCACCGTGGGGTCGGACGCGTCGTGATCAGGGCGTCGGCGCCGGCTCCGTCGCGGCGGGGACGGCCTCCGCAGGCTCGACAGCCGGTGCGGGCTTCGGGTCCGGGATCGGGTCGTAGAAGCCGATGTGCTCGGTGAACTCGCTGAGCAGCATCCGCCAGGTGCGCAGGTGGTCGATCAGGCGCTCCTCCGTGACACCGCCTGCGAGATCCAGGTCGCTCTCGAGGACGATCTCCCCGTCGGGGTTGACGTAGGACCGGCTGTACAAGCGATCGGCGTTCCACGCGTTGGCGACGGCCATGGTCACCGGCGTGTCGAACGAGAACGCCGCGCTCAGCCAGTACACCTCCGCCGTCCCCGAGCCCTCGTCCCGCAGGTTCATGCGCGCGCGCAGGTCCCCCACCTCGACGAGCAGCCAGTGGTTCGCGCCGGCTTCGGGCTCCGAGGCGGTGACCGTGTCGAACACCTGCTCGGCGAGGCCCTTGGCCTGCTCGGGAGACAGGGTGGTGTAGACGACCGCCTTGCTCAGCTTGGGCGGGTCCTTGAGCTTGGGCCCTCCGGCGAGGGCAGCCGGAGACGCCAGGGTGGACGCGAGCACGAGCGACAGGGTGCGGGCACGGTGCGACATCAGACCTCCTGGGTCGCCTCATGCTAACGAGGGCGACACCCCCTGTGCGGAGGACGTGTGAGCCGCCTTGCCCCGGTGACCTTGGCCTGCGCGATCGGGTGTACCGCGGGCCCCGCCGACCCCGACGCCTTGTCGTCGACGATCCGCTTCGGCGCCTACGGGCTGCGGCTCGGCGACGACGGGACCCTGGTGGTCGAGGACGCCTGGGGACCCGTGTTCGACGCGATCCACCTCGACATCGGCTCCGGCACGCAGGACATCGCGTTCGCCACGGGGTCCTTTCAGGTCACCGGCGTCACCCGAACCGTCGAGCGCGTCACCCGCACCGAGATCCTGCACCGAACCGGACGCAGCGCCACCGTCGCGCTGCACGGAGACGACGGGCCGCTGGGCCGCCTGCGCGTGTCCGCTGAGGACGGCCACCTCGCGCTCACCGTCCTCGACGTCCCCCCGACCGACGACACCCCCCGCCTCGTCCTGTCCTACGCCTGCGATCCCGACGAGGCCGTGCTGGGGCTCGGGGCCCACGCCCTCGACGTCAACCACGTGGGACAGGCCTTCCCCCTGTGGG
>JAUHWK010000434.1 GCA_030424555.1 bacterium
ACGCCGGCAAGCTCCGCAGCTTCGTCAACGTGTACGTGGGCGACGAGGACATCCGCTACCTGCAGCTCGAGGACACGCCCCTGGCTGCGGGGGTCGAGGTGACGATCGTCCCCAGCATCGCAGGCGGTGTGGCGTGAGCCTCGTCGATCGGCCGCTCCCCGACCTGACCAAGGAGGAGATCGAGCGGTTCAGCCGCCACCTGATCCTCGATGAGGTCGGGATGCAGGGGCAGCGGCGCCTCAAGGCCGCCCGTGTGCTGTGCGTGGGCACCGGGGGCCTGGGCTCTCCGCTGTTGCTGTACCTGGCGGCGGCAGGGGTCGGGCGCATCGGCATCGTCGACTTCGACGTCGTCGACACGTCCAACCTGCAGCGGCAGGTGATCCACGGCACGGCGAGCGTCGGGCAGCCCAAGGTGCAGAGCGCCAAGGCCCGCATCCTCGACATCAACCCGCACTGTCAGGTGGACGTCTACGAGGAGCCGCTGTCGAGCGACAACGCCCTGCGCATCCTGGAGCCCTACGACGTCGTCGTGGACGGCACCGACAACTTCCCGACCCGCTACCTGGTCAACGACGCGTGCGTGATCCTCGGAAAGCCCAATGTGTATGGGTCGATCTTCAAGTTCGAGGGACAGGCCACGGTGTTCAACCACGCCGGGGGTCCGAACTACCGGGACCTGTACCCGGAGCCCCCGCCGCCCGGCCTCGTGCCGAGCTGTGCGGAGGGCGGCGTCCTCGGGATCCTCCCCGGCGTGATCGGGACCATCCAGGCCACCGAGACCGTCAAGCTGCTGCTGGGGAAGGGCACGTCGCTGTCCGGACGCCTGCTGCTGTACGACGCGCTGAACCTGCGGTTCCGTGAGCTCAAGCTCCGCCCCGATCCGCAGCGAAAGCCCATCACCACGCTGATCGACTACGAGCAGTTCTGTGGCATGCCCGCCGTGGAAGGCGAGCTGGAGGCCCCTGTGACGACCGATGAGCCGTTCGAGCGGTGGAGTGTCCACCAGATCAGGGCCAAGCTGGACGACGGCTGGGCGCCCTACGTGTTGGACGTCCGCAAGCCCCACGAGGCCGACATCGTCTCGCTCGGGTTCGCGGATCGCCTGGAGCCCCACGAGTCGGTCGCGGCGATCGCCGACAGCCTGCCGCGCGACCGCGACATCGTGATCCACTGCAAGATGGGCGGACGGTCCGCGAAGGCCGCGTCCACGCTGGCCGAGCTCGGGTTCACCCGCGTGATCAACATGGAGGGCGGCATCACAGCGTGGGCCCAGGAGATCGACCCCTCCTTGCCCACGTACTGAGCCGTCGGACCCACCCCTCAGCACCCTCTCCGGCACGATGTCGGGGAGGGTACTGGAGGCCCGCCGGGGCCGCTGGGCGTGGCAACGAACTGTGGCGAACATCCGCAGCGTGGCGGCGTTGTGTGGTGGTATGACGCAAGGCCCCTTGTCTGGAGCGCGGATGCCCCGCCTACACGAGCAGCCGTGGTTCTCCTTCGTGCTCACGGGGGCGGGGGTCGCGGTGGGGCTGGCGATCGGGGCTGCGTGGCCACGGTTGTCGGGCCCCGCGGCCACGCAGGGTCCCAGCGATGGAAGCGAGCGCTCGATGCTTCGCGCCCTGGGCTACGTCGATGGCCGAGACCGGAGTGTGGCACCCGGGCCCTGTGGGGTGCAGCCCGGGGCGGACCCCGCGATCGAGGGTCCGGACCTCGTGCTGTTTGGGATGGAGGCCCTGGCCGTACGCCTCACCCCGGAGGGCACGGTCCACACCGTCCACCTCCCGGGGCCGCGCTCGGGGGTGTTCATCACGCGCTACCTCCCGCTGGAGGACGGCGGAGCCCTGCTGCTGTTGGGAGACGGCGCCCTGGAGCGCGTCGGGCCGGACGGCGCCGTGGCCTGGCGCAGAGAGGGGCACTTCCACCACGATGTGGTTCGGCTCGACGCGGACACGGTGCTCGTCCTCGACGCACAGGCCGCGCGCCACGACAGTCCGATCGGGCATCAGCCCTTTGTGGACGACGGCGTGGTGTGGATGGGACTCGACGGTGAGGTGAAGCACCGGGTGTCGGTCACTTCGGTGCTGATCGACCGCGTTCCGGAGGCCCAGTGGGCGTTCCTGGACCCCACGCCGTGGGACGGAGAGACGTGGGATCCCATGGTCGTCGCACGCCGGGATCTGCTTCACACCAACGGGGTTCAGGCCGTTCGGGGCCGCATACCCGCCTGCGGCGGGGACGATGTGCTGGTGATGGCCCGCAACCTCGACACCCTCGCATGTCTCAGCATGGACGGCGCATTGACCTGGTCCTGGACCGGGGAGGTCGAGGCCCCGCACGACCCCGTGGTGCTGGCCGACGGGCGGGTGCAGGTGTTCGACAACGGACGTCGCTCGGATCGGAGCCGGGTGGTCGTGGTCGATCCTGCCACCGGGACCATGGCGGTGGCCGTCGATGGCGAGGACGACGGGATGTACACCGACATCCTCGGGAGCTCGACCGCGCCGGATGACCACGGACACCGCGTCGTGGTCTCGTCGACGCAGGCCACGGTCCACGTCGCGAACGCGGACGGTGACCTCGCGTGGTCGTGGCGGGCGTGCCCCCCGTTGGACGGGGCCACGATCCAGACCAGCGTGCCGGTGTCGGCGCTGGAGGCGGCGTGGGGTGCCGAGCGGACCGAGGAGCGCCTCAGGGCGCCGGGTGCGGAGGCGGCGGTCCGGCCTTCGACACGACCAGCTCCGGTGGAAGCGGGCTGACCGGGAGGTCCGCGCGGACGTACACGTCGTAGTACCGGTGGTAGTGCTGGTACACCCGACCCTCGTAGCGGTAGGGCTCGGTGGTGCGGTTGAGGACCCGGCGGTCGTTGCCGTACACGAAGCCCTCGGTCTTCTCCCGACGCTGGGTGACGACGATCACGGCAGGGTTGGGCGGAGTGTACGACGCGATGTCTGCGTCGCGGCCGTCGACGTGCGGACGGGTGAGCGCGCGCTGGTGCAGCTCGGCGACGTGGGTGTCCGGTCCGATGTAGTACGCGAACACGCCGGCATCGCGGGTGGCGAGCCACTCACCTGGGGGGAGCTGCGCGCGAATCCAGGTGGCGGCGAGCTCGGTGCCGTTGGCGGGCTCGACCGAGTGGCGGCCGTCGTAGTCGTAGGCGCGGTCCTCGGCGTCGCGGGCCAGGCCCACCGCGAGGCCGAACACCACCAGGGCCGCAGGGGCGGACCACCGGGCGCCCCACGACGCGATCGCGGACGCCGTGAGCACCGACGCGAGCGCGAGCACCGGCATGTACAGGCGCAAGCCGGGCATCCACATGTAGACGTTGAGCGGGATGAACGCGAGGCCGAGGGCGAGGACGGCGACGAGGCCGCGCGCCGTGCGCCACGGGGGGAGCACCGCACCGAGTGCCCATAGGCAGGCCATGCCGAGGAAGGTGGCCTGGTCGGGCTTGATGTACTGGTCGTTGACGCGCCAGGTCTCCGACAAGGGGAAGGACTGCTTGGCGTACCAGGTGTTGGGCAGCGGGACGCCGTACACGGCAAGACGCAGGGCCAACAGAGCGCCGACGGTGCCGAGAGCCCAGCCGACGGTGGGCAGCGCCTGGCGCAGCGTGCGACGCTCTCGCCACAGCGCGTGGCAGACGATGCCGGCCGCGACCGCAGCCCCCTC
>JAUHWK010000435.1 GCA_030424555.1 bacterium
AAGGCGACATGGTCGAGAAGTGGGTGGTGATGGTGGGCCTGGGACGGATCCTGGAGCCCACGGCCATCGAGATCGTGGCGGATGGCGAGGACGGTGGCCCCGCAGTGGTGCGGGTGGTGGGCACAGACGGGCCCCTGCACCTGATCGAGGGTGCTGTCGAGACGCCGGGCTTCGTGACGCTGTACGGCCTCGAGGTGGAGCAGACCTACACGCTGCACCCCGACAGCCCGTTGCTCGAGGTCACGACCACGGTGACCACACCGGTCGACGCCTCCTTCGGGATCGCAGACGTCCTGTTCGGCTCGCCCGAGGTCTCGACCCGGTGGGAAGATGGCGGGGGCTTCGACGCCTCGCCGGACGAGCAGCGCACGGTGGCCGGCTACGTGTCCACGCGGGGCGCTGGGGCGGCGGTCACCCTGGCTCCGGACGCCTCTGGCCTCGGGCGCGGGGGGCTGGACCTCGTGGCGGGGCTCGCCGACATCTCGGTGATGGGCACGTCGCCGGTGGCGGTCCCTGCGGGGGAGACGGTGTCGTTGACCCGCTGGTACGGCGTCGGTGCGCCGCTGTCGGCCGTCACGGACGCCTGGCTGGAGGCCGCCGGGATGGCGTCGGCCGCGCGATCGGGGGTGGTGACCGCGCCAGACGGGCCGGTGCCGAGGGCGTGGGTCCACCTGCTGCGGGACGGGGTCCCCTGGTCGCTCACCACCACGGGGCCCGAGGGCGCGTGGTCGGCCCAGGTGCCCACGGACGGGGCGATCACCAGCCAGGCGGTGGGCGTACGGGACGGGCTGACCTACGACCTTCCGGCGGGGCCACGGGCGGCACCCTACGCGGATCCCTTGGTTCGCGCACGGGTCCTGGAGTCCTTGGCGGGGCCACCGCAGGGGCTGCGACCGGCCGAGGGGCGAGGCGTCGCTTCCTCCGACGCGCCCGACGTCCTGGCGGCTTCCGGATCGCTGACCGTCTCGGTGGCGGACGGGGCACCGTTCGCGGTGCGGGTCTTGCCGACGGCCCAGCCTGTGGCGGTGCCACCGACCCTGTCTCCGGGCCCCCCCGGCGGCATGGTGGGGGCGGGTTGGTCTCGCGGAGAGGCGCTCACCCTGGAGGTTCCGCCCGGCGCCCATCGCGTGGTGGTGCACCGGGGGGGCCGCTTCTCGCATCACGTCGAGACGATCCAGGTGGTCGCGGGGGAGGAGGCGGTGGTCGATGCGGTCCTCGACGCGGCGTACGACCATGCAGGCTGGTGGAGTGCCGATCCGCACAGCCACGCTTCCCCCAGCGGTGACGGAGGCCTCACGATGGAGGAGCGCCTCGTGGTCACCGCAGCCCATGGCGTGCAGATCCATGTGGGCACGGATCACGACCACGTCGCCGACTACCGGCCGGTGCTCGCCGCGCTCGGCCTCGGCGACCACCTGGTGAGTGTGGTCGCCGACGAGGTGAGCCCGCCGCTGCGGGGCCACATGAACCTGTACCCGCTGGTGTCCGACCCCGAGGCGGTCAATGGCGGCGCCTGGTCGTGGTGGGAGAGCATCCCCACCAGCACCGAGGCGATCCTCGATGCCCTGCGCGCACGCCACGGTCCTGAGCCCATCGTGCAGCTCAACCACCCGCTGTCGTCGGGCGTGGCCTCGAGCGCGGGGTGGGTGCCGGGGACCATCCGCCGTCCGAACGCCTGGACCGACCGCTTCGAGGCGGTGGAGGTGCTCAATGGCGGCAGCCCGGAGGGCCTCCCGTTCTGGTGGGACGTGTCGATGCGCGGGATGGCGGCGACGGCGGTCGGTGTCAGCGACAGCCACGGCCCGCTGTCGGGCGACGTGGGCCTGTCCACCACCTTCGTCGCGATGGACAACCCGTCGCTGGCCGGGTTCGATCCGGCGGCCTTCGCCGCGGCGGTTCGGGCGGGCCGAACGGTCGTGTCCCGGGGACCCTGGCTGTCGCTGTCCCAGCCGCCTGGGTTCGAGGCGCTGCCTTCGGGCACGGAGCTCACCGTGACGGCACGATCGCCGGACTGGATCGGGGTCGACCGGCTTCGCTTGCTGCGAGACGGCGCGGTCGTGGAGACGGTCGACGGCACCACGGCGACCTTCATCCTGTCGCCGGACGCGGACGCTGTCTACGCGGTGGAAGCGGTGGGAGACGCTGCGATGTCGCCCGTGTCGGGCCGTACGCCATGGGCGTTTGCCGGGCCGTACCGGGTCGACGCCGCAGGCGATGGGTGGACCCCGTCCGCTCCGCCTCTGGTGTTGGAGGACTGACCCGGCCCGACCGGATCCGACGGGGTGCGTGGGTCGGATGGGGCCGGGGCGCCCCCATCACGTCCGAGCACCCCCCGGTGGGCTGGCGGCCCTCCGCTGGGGAGGGCGCCGGGGGGGGGCCAGGGCTTGGCTCACTTCACGACGAACACACCGTTCATCAGGGCGTAGTGGCCGGGGAACGAGCACAGGAACGGGTACTCACCGGGCGCGGGTGCGGTGAACGTGATGGTCGCCGACTCCCCGCCGCCCACGAGATCGGTCTTGGCGATCACGGCGTCGGCATGATCGGGCGCGACGTACCCGGCGTCCTTGTGGGTGGCGCCGGCGAGGGCGAACTTCTGGCCGTCCGTGCCCGCCTTAAGCAGCACGACGTTGTGGCCCATCACGTTCTTGTCGAGCGAGCCCACGTGCTTCAGGGTGAGGGTGATCTCGCTGCCCGCCGGGACCTCGATGCGCTTGGTGTTGAACTGCATCGTGTTGGTGGCCTCCAAGGCGATGGTCACCTTGGTGCCGTTGACCGTGACGACGCCGTCGTCCTTGGCCTCCTCGGCGGGGGCTTCGGCCTTCGGGGCGGGCTCCTCGGCCTTGGCCGGGGCGGGCTCGGGTGCGGCGGGCGCCTCGGACGGGGCGGGACCACCGCAGGCCATCAGGAGGAGGGGGAGCAGGGCGTGACGCATGGCGACCTCAGGGTCATGGGATGGCCGACTTGATAACGACGTTCACAAGGTGCGGCGAGTTGTCGTGGAGGTGGGCGGTGTCCCTCCGGGCTACACCGGGCGGATGTCGACCGACCACGCGCGAATCGGTGGCCAGCAGGCGGTGATCGCCCTGGTCGACCGCTTCTACACCCACATGGACACGCTCCCCGAGGCCGCCGCGATCCGCGCGCTGCACGAGGACGATCTGACGGCAGACAAGCACAAGCTCGCCGCGTTCCTGTCGGGATGGCTCGGCGGGCCTCCGCTGTACTGGGAAGCCTACGGGCACCCCAAGCTCCGCCGTCGCCACGGCCACCTCCCCATCGACACCGCCGCCGCAGAGGCGTGGCTGCTGTGCATGCGTGCTGCCCTGGCCGACGTCGTCCAGGACCCCGCCCTACGCCACGAGCTCGACACGCGCTTCACCACGGTGGCGTACCACCTGCGAAACACGGCCGACCGCCCGGCGTCTTGAGCGTCGGTCCGAGGTCGGGAGTCTGGGAGCGGGCGGGAGGTGTGGGGCCTACTGTCAGGGCGAGCCAGGACTGTTTTTGGGGGGCTGGGGGCGGGGCGCACGTCACGTGACCATGATCACCACCACGATGCTCCTCGTCGAACGTGGGACGGCCCCTTGCTGCCGCGTGAGTGGTGGATCGATCATCCAGGATCCCTCCCAGGTGACGAGGCTTCCGTGTTCGGC
>JAUHWK010000029.1 GCA_030424555.1 bacterium
TGGGAGACCTGGCGCGCAGGCACCGGGTTCGCCCAGATCCTGGCCAACCAGTTCTACGACCAGGCCGGAGCCGTCGCGCTGCCCGCCGAGGGTCGGTTCGCGTGGACCGAGGACCTCTCCACGGTCACGCCTGGCCTTGTCCCGCCGTCGCTGTGGCCGCTGGACGAGCGCCAGGACTACGCCTTCAACGCCAACGACTCGCCGTGGCTCCACAACGCCTCGGAGCCGCTGGTCGGCCTGCTCCCCACCTACGGCCCCGCGCGCACGCCTCGCTCCGCGCGCACCCGCATGAACGGCCTGTACCTGCACGAGACCGGCGCCGGGTCGGCCTCTGGCGAAGACGGCACGTTCACCCTCGAGGAGGTCGCCACCGCCGCCCAGTCGATGCGCGCGGTGTATCCAGAGCTCGCCTTGGACGACGTGATCGCGCGGTGCGACGGCGTGACCTCCGTGTCCGTGGGCGGTGAGGACGTCGATCCCTCCCCCGTGTGCGACGCCCTCAAGGACTGGTCGGGGACCTACACCACCGATGCCACCGGTGCGGTCGCGTGGCGCACCTTCCTCGAGGCCTGGATCGACACCGAGCAGGTCAGCGCCCATGCCCTCAACGCCAGCGGCGCGGGCCTGTTCGCCGTGCCGTTCGACCCCTACGACCCGCTGGGCACCCCGCGCGATCTGGTCGCCGCGCCCGCTTCCGGCGACGACCCGGTCCTGCTCGCCCTCGCCCGCGCCACCACCGTCCTGTCCGACGCGGGGCTCTCCGCGGCCGTCCCCTTGGGCGACGTCCAGCGCATGCCCTTCCTGGACGGCACCGACGCCGCCGTCCCCGGTGCCAACTACTGGGAGGGCACGATCGGCATCGCCGACTGGAGCAGCGGCGCCACCACCACCGCATTCGAGTGGATCGCCCATCCAGGGTACGCCGCCGGCGTCACCGAGCGCACCGTGGACGGTCGCTACCTGATGAACAACGGCAACAGCTACATGCTCGCCGTCGGGTTCACCGACCGAGGCCCCGAGGCCCAGGCGGTCAGCACCTACAGCCAGTCCACCGATGTGGACTCCCCGTTCCTCCACGACCAGTCCGCGATCTACGCCTCGGGCGCGCTGCGGGAGGTCGTGTTCGCGGAGAACGACGTGGACGAGAAGGCCGTCGAGATCGAGACCCTCGGCCGGGGGGAGACCACCGGGTTCTGACCGCGCTCAGCGCATCCCGTCCACCCGGTACAGCCCGACCCGCACCGGATCCACCCGGTGTCGGTCGTACAGCCAGGGATGATCCGGCAGCCAGGTCTCCGCGACCGGCGTCAGCTGGCGGGCGGCCTCGAAGCGGTCGCACCAGCCCTGCTCCTCGGGATCGGCCACCACCACGCTGCACACGCCACCGCGCCACCACCACACGCAGCCGTCGATCGGTGCGGTGGGGTCGTCGTCCGCCTCCAGGTGGCGCCACCCGTCCTCATCACCTTGGGCGATCTCCTGCAGCGGTGGGACGAGGCCCGTGTCCGTGCGCGTGCGGAACGCGACCAGGCGACATCCAGGCGGGACCAGGGTCGCCGCCTCGCGAAACGCCGCGTGCTCGGCATGGATCGTCCAGGCCGTCGTGAGGTGGTGCGCCACGGTCCCACGCAGTCCGAGGACGAGGAGGACGAGCCCCACGGCCGCCCGACCCGAGACCTGGGCGGCGGCCCAGTCGACCCCGAACGCCACGACCAACCACGCCACCGGCAGCACCCGGAGCTGGTGTCGCAACAACAGCGGCACGTCCCCCACCCCGGGAGACCACATCGCACCGGGGACGAACAGCCCGAGGGCCAGGACCGCCACGCCCCATCCGATCCGGTGGCGGGGACGGCCAGGCGCCGCCAACACCCCGAGCACGACCAGCAGCCCGAGGCCCCACGGCACCACCTCCGGCTGAAACACGATCCAGTGCCGCAGCCCGTGCTCGACCGGGCCCAGCGTGCCCCAGCCCGCCCGCCGGGCGACCTCTCCGCCCGCCGCGGACCACAGGCCGAACAGCTGGAGGGCGGGCCACAGCGCGGTCACCCCGAGCCCCACCACGGTGTCCGCCCGACGCCACGGAAGGGCCTGCCCCTGGGCCCACGCGATCGCCAGCGCCACCGGCAGCAACAAGACGGACTCCGGGCGCATCGTGGCGGCCAGGGTCAGCCCCGACGCCCCGAGCACGGCGTGGCGCCAGCACGGCGTCCGGGTGTGGGCGGTCCAGCCCGCGAGGCCGGCGAGCCACGGCCACAGCTCGTGGATCTGGGGGGCGTCCGTGTGCGAGAAGCGGATCAACAAGGGATCGAGCGCCACCAGGCCCACCGCCGTCGCCACGCCCGCGCGGCCCAGCCCCAGCAGCCGCGCCCACACACCGACCGCCACCACCCCGAACACCGAGGTCACCGCGGTCGCGTCCGCGATCACACGCAGGTCATGCGGCCCCGTCCACCGGGTCGCGAGCAGGGTGCGCCAGAACGCAGGCCGTCCCCAGCCGTACTCTGGCTGGTGAAGCTGGGGCTGGACCGAGACCAGCAAGCGGATGCGGTCGTTGATGTCGTGCGGACCCCACGGCGCCCACCACCGGGCCACCAGCGCAGCGAGCGCCCCGACCGCCACGAGGCCCACGATGGCCCGATCCGGTTCCGCCCGCACCGCCCGCACCACGCCGTCGAGGCAGGCCAGCACGAACACCAGCGTGAGGCCCTGAAGGCCCTGGTACAGCAGCCAGGGGTCGGGCACGGCACCTCCGGTCCCCGCGTACACCCCCGATCCCCCCGCGTCGACCCAGGGTCCCCCCGAGACGAAATCCCGGGCAGGCGGTCAACCACCCGACGGGGAGGCCTGCTGGGGAGGGGCCGCCGGAGGACGGACGAGCAGACCGCTGAGCGCCACCAACGCGACGCCCCCCATCGCCTGCCACGTGACCGGCTCGCGCAAGACCAGGGCCGCCGCCACGTAGGCCGCCACCGGCGTCGCGTAGCTGAACAGCGCCACGACGTCCGTGGGACCATGGGCGTACGCGGTGGTCATCAGTAGGGTCGCGGCCAGGCCAAACCCGCCCGCCGCCACCAGCGCCCCCACCCCATCCCACGTCCAGGGCGGGCCGCCCCCCAACCACGAGGGGGTGGTCGCGACCACACACGCGACCGAGAACCACACCACGATGCGCTCCCGTGGCTCGGAGCGCGTGCTCACCCGCAGCCAGCCGTACGCCACCCCCGACGACACGGCTGCCAGCAGGCCGAGCGCCACCCCCACCGGGTCCGGTGAGAACCGCGGATCGGCCACCAGCGCCACCCCGACCAACCCCACCGCCAGGGCGGGCACCAGTCCCGGAGACCGCGTCTCCCCCGTCACCGAGGGGGAGAACAGCGCCACGAACACCGGCATCGTGTACGTGAGCAGGACCGCGTCCCCCAGCGGTAGCCGCGCGATCGCCCCGAAGTACGCCACCATCGCGATCGTCCCGAACCCACACCGTCGCCACAGCGCCGGACGGTCCACCACGGTCAGCGACACCCCGCGCGCCCGCGCGATGGTCACCGCGCCGACGAGCTGGACCGCGTTGCGCCACCACACCAGCTGGCCGGCGTCCACATGCTGCGACGCCACCTTGATCCCCAGCCCCATGCCCGCGAACAGCACGGAGGCCGCGAGCATCGTCACGGGGCCCGCCCAGCGCGGGTCCCGCCCCACCTCAGAACCCGTACGCGGTGCGGGTGGACGGCGGGTCCAGGCCCAGATCCGGGCAGACCGGCAGGATCCCGTGGGGGTTCACCGTGGGATGGCTGCGGAAGTAGTGGCCGCGGATCTCGTCGAAGCGCACGGTCTCCCGCACGCCGGGGAACGCGTACAGCGCCCGCGTGTGGTCGATCAGGTGGGGGTACTCCACCAAGCGCTTGCGGCTGCACTTGAAGTGCAGGTGGTACACGGCGTCGAACCGAACCAGCGTGGTGAACAGGCGCCAGTCGGCCTCGGTGAGGCGGTCGCCCACCAGCCACGGCTGATCGGACAGGCGGGCCTCCAGGGTGTCCAGGGCGTCGAACAGCGCCGTGACGGACTCGTCGTACGCGGCCTGGGTGGTGGCAAACCCTGTCCGGTACACGCCGTCGTTGACGTGGGGGTACACGAACGCGTTGATCGCCTCGATCGCGGACCGCTGGTCGTCGGGGACCATCGTCACGCCGTGCAGCGGGGCCGAGGGATCGGCGAACGCGTCGAAGGCGTGGTCGAGCATGCGGATCAGGTCGCTGCTCTCGTTGCTGACGATCGTGCCCTCGACCGTGTCCCACAGCACGGGCACCGTCACCCGCCCGGTGAACGACGGGTCGGCCTTGGTGTACAGCTGGTGCAGGTGGTCCAGGCCGTGCAAGGTGTCGGGGTGGTCCGCGTCGAACGACCACCCGTCCTCCAGCATGTCGGGCGCGACGACGTGCATCGGGATCACGTCCTGCAGGCCCTTGAGCGCACGGTACAGCACCACCCGGTGCGCCCACGGACACGCCCACGCCACGTACAGGTGGTAGCGACCGGGCTCCGCCGGGAACCGCGCCCCGGCGTCCGGCGAGACCGCGTCGCGGAACGAGGTCTGCGTGCGCACGAAGCGCCCGCCGTGCTCCTTGGTGGCGTACCACCGGTCCACCCACGCACCATTCACCAACAGGCCCATCGGGCACCTCCTGGCGCCGGGGTAGCGCGGGCCGTCCACCCCGGGACGACACGCTCCGTTCGCGCCCGCGAACAACGCTGCCCCCGGCGACTCAGCGCGTCGCGAACCGGTCCAGCGCGGCATCGCCTAGCTGCTGCGGGTGTCCGCGCCAGACGATCACCCCGTCCTGCACGACCGCGGCCGCGGGGATGCCCTCCACCGCAAAGCGATCGGCGATCTCCCCCGACTCCACCCCGAGGGGGTACTTCACGCCCCCCTGGCGCACGAGCAGCTTGACGTCCTTGTCGGTGCCGTCACGGGTGAGGCGGGTGAGGCCCACCACGGCGATCCCGCGCGCCTCCAGGGTGGCGAGGCGCTTCTGCAGCTCGGGCAGCTCCCGCTGGCAGTGGGGGCACCACGGCTCGAAGAAGAACACCAGGGTGGAGCCCGTGGACAGGTCGGGCAGCTTGCCCTGGAGCGCGCGCACGCCCTGCAGATCGCCCGCGGGCTGGCCCACCACGGCCACGGACTGAAGCGCCGACAGGATGAACTCCTGCGCCCGCGGATCGCCCGCAACCGCCAGGGCGTCCTCGAACTTCTTGCGCGCGAGCGCGATGTCGCCGGCCTTCAAGGCGTCGTCGCCCTCCCGGTACAGGGCGACGGCTTGCTCGGGATCGCCCGCGGGCGCTGCCTCGGCGGACAGATCCACCTTGAGGACGGTCGACAGCGTGGCGCGCGCGGCGTCGACGTCCCCCGCCTCCACCTGGGCCGCCGCGGCCCGGAGCAGGTCGGCGGCGCCCGGGGCCGCCAGCGGATCGTCCGCAGCCCACGCGGTCCCTGCCAGCATCAGTCCGACCACGATCCGTCCCACGATCCCGACGTGCATCCGTCCTCCAGGTCCAGCGACCCTATCCCGCGGCGGGAGGGCGCCCCCCTCGGCATCGAAGATCCGACCGGCCCGTCCGTCGAAGGGGTGCTGACGAGAGGAACCCGCGCTGCGAACCACCCCGTCCCCCACCCTGCGAGACACCCTGGGCGCCGTGCTGACCGCCGCGCTCGTGGCCACCACCTTCGCCACGCCCGTCGCCAGCGCCGTGCTCGAGGACCTGCGCGCGGAGGCCCGAGCCGTCCCCACGCTGGCCGCGGCCGCCCCCGCGCCGATGGTGCGCCTCGTGGTGCCCCCGACTGAGCCGGAGCCCACGCCGGAGCCGGAGCCCGTCCGTTCCCCGAAGCCCGAGCCCGAGCCCGCCCCCAAGCCCGAGATCGTCTCGACGCCCAAGCCCACGCCCGCGTCGGCGCCTGCGGTCGATCCCGACGAGCCGGCGTTCGACGTCGTGCCCACCCCTGCCCCCCCCGTCGCCGACGCCGCGCCCTCGGCCCCACCCGAGGCCGCCCCGCCGACCCGGCGTCCCAAGGCGAGCCTGCGCCGCCTCCTGGCCAAGGCCCAGGGTGCCCAGCGCGCGTCCGGGGACGACGCGTCCTCTTCTCGCCGTGCCCGACGCTGCGAGCACGCCGAGGACGGCATCGAGCAGCTGGACGACCACACCTGGCAGATCTCCCGCGCGCTGATCAAGGAGCACACGCGAACCCTCAAGCAGCTCAACGCCCTGGGCTGGTCGCACGCCTACCGGGACGACGACGCCGGGGTGCGAGGCTGGCGCATCGGCGGGTTCGGCTGCCGCTCCCCGCTGCACGCCGGCGGCCTGCGCCACAAGGACGTCGTCCGCTCCGTCAACGGCAAGCCCACGAACACCGTCCTGCAGCTGTTCGGGCTGTGGACGACCTGGGGCCGGACCGACCTGTTCGAGGTGGTCGTGTGGCGCCGGGGCAAGGAGGTCGTGCTGCGCTACAAGCTGGTGTGACCCGCCCGCGAGGTTCTGGTGCTCCGCCGCCTGTTGATCGCACCGATCCGGTTCTATCAGCGCTTCATCTCGCCGATGACCCCGCCGTCGTGCCGGTACACGCCCACGTGCTCCCACTACGCCATCGAGGCGATCGACCTGTGGGGGATCCGCGGGGTCTGGATGGCGATCCGCCGCATTGGACGCTGCCATCCGTACCACCCCGGCGGGTACGACCCGGTCCCCCGACCCCCAGGGATCGAGGGTCCCTCTTCGTCCCCGGACTGATCCAGGCCGGGATCGGGCTCGGCGATCGTGGTACCGACGCGCCCCCCGATCTAGGATGAACGCGGGGCAGCGCCCCGCCCGGAGGAAACCATGGGCCCACGGCTCGCCGTCGCCCTCGACCTGTCGCAGGATGATCCCGACCACCTGCTGCGTCGGGCCATCCCGTACGCCCGCGCCGCGAACGCCACGCTCGACCTGGTGTACGTCGGCACCGGCCGGGCTGCGCGCGACCAGCTCGAGGCGCTGCGTGCCCTCGTCCCCGAGGCCCTGCGCGGCGACGCCCGCCTGCTCCCCGGCGACGTGGTCGACACCCTCGTCGCGATCACCGGCGAGGTCGACGCCATGGTCGTCGGTCCTCGGGAGCCGCTCGGGCTGGAGCGCTGGCTGCACGGGCCCGTCGCGGTGCGCGTCCTGCGCAAGACACAGTGCCCCATCGTGATCCCCAAGACCGACCGGTTCGGCGATCGCCCGCCGCGCATGCTCATGGGCATCGACGTCCACGGCGACCGGCGCGACGCCACCCTCAAGCTCGCCGGGGCATTCGCCGAGCAGTGGGGGGCCACCCTCGATCTGCTGTACACCCTGCCCGGATCGCTGCCCCCCGTGCGCCGGGCCGCCCTGCGCGACGCGGTGATCTCCGCCTGGCTCAAGGGCCACGAGGAAGAGCAGGCCAAGGTCGACGCGCTGCTGGCCACCCTCCCGCCCCACGCGCGGGGAGCGGCCTCCATCGATCCTGGAGAGCCCGAGGACGTGCTCGTGCAGCGGAGCCACGACTACGATCTGGTCGTGGTCGGCAACCGCAACCGCGCAGGGCTCGGTGGCCTGGTCCTGGGGCCCGTCGCCGCCAGCGTCGTCCCCCGCGCCGACAGCGACATCCTCGTGCTGCCCACCGCCTCCCTGGGCGACTGACCCGTCCTGGTTGCGTCCGGCACCAGGGCATCCGTCCGTCCGGCTGTGTGAAGGCCGCACGGGCGCCCTCAAAGCGCACGGCGCCCCGCCGGGGTGCCCCCTCCGCATCCGGAGCAGGGGCAGGCCACGACGGGGCGCAGGGGGCGGCTGGGATCAGCGGGCGTAGAAGAGCACCCGGTCGATCTCGGTGTCCGGGTCGTCGAGCTCGTTGACCTTGATGCCGTAGTCGCTGATCGTGTAGAGCACGTCCTCGATGACGACCGAGCGGCGGATCCGGGCGTACCAGTAGCCGTACTCCCAGTCACAGGCGGACTGCCCGTCCTCGACCCAGTCGTACCAGCGATCCCACAGGCACTCGCTCTGGGCCACCAGGTCCCGGTGGTCCACCCGGCCGACCTCCGTGATGGGCGCATCGGCGACCACGTGGAAGCTGATGGTGCCGCTGAAGCCCTCCCAGGTCTGGGTGACGTCGTCCCACCGCTCCGTGAACGCGGGGATGGTGAGCGTGTCGCGGTGGTACGTGAACGCGTGGTGGTCCCACAGCGCCTCCGACCAGGCCCATCCGCCGTCGTGGCTCACCTCGAAGGCGTCCTGCAGGATCGGGTTGGTGGGGTCGGACACGTCGAACAGGTTGATCGCCAGGCCGGTGAGCTCCCCGGTGTCCAGACCGGCCATGCCCACCCCGATCAGGTGCGTGCTGCCCAGCGGGTGCAGGTAGGCGCTGAACCCGGGGATCTTCAGCTCGCCGGTGACCTTGGGGTCGCGGGGGTCGGACAGGTCGAGCACGAACAGGGGATCGACCTGCTCGAACGTGACGACGTAGCCCTTCTCACCCATCATCCGCGCGCTCTGGATCTGCTCGTTGGGGGCGATGCCGTCGACATGGCCGACGACCTCCAGCAGACCTGCGTCGTCGTCCTCGAGCACGGTGACGTGGTTGGCGGGATCCGCCAGATCCTCGTCCTCGGGCTCACCCCACCAGGTGCGGAAGTCGGTGCTGACCACGCGCAGGAAGCCCTGGTACTCGGACATCGCGAACTGGTCGTACAGCCAGCCCTGGACCTCACCGCTGGCGACGTACGCCGGCTCCTGGCCACCCAGCTCGAACTTGTGGATGTGGGAGACGGTGTCGTCGTCCCAGCCCCACCACCAGCGGCTCGACTGCGCCACGTAGAGGTTCTCGCGGGAGGCGTACACGGTCCAGCCGTCGCTCATCAGGCCCGTGGCGCCGAGCTCGTCCGCGCCGGGATCGTAGGAGGCGACGGTGAGCATCGCCAGGGGGCTGACGGCATCGGGCGCGTACAGATCGGTGCAGTCGTGCACCATCTCGAACGACCCGCCCGCGTCCGTGCGCCACGCCGGCAGCAGCTCGGACAGCGCGACGGTCTGGAGCTCGGCCTGGACGATGGGCCGGATCACGTCCCGCGCCTCGGAGCGGGCCTGCTCCCAGGCCGCGTCCCATGCGTCGGGGTCGTCGGTCTGCAGGTCGGGGTACTCGGGCCACGGGACCGAGTCGTCCCAGGTGGCCTCCCACAGGTCCTGCGGAAGATCCATCCACTGGTTGATCACGGCCGTGATCCGGCCATCGATCATCCGGGCATCCGCCAGGTAGCCCTCGATGTCGATCACCCGGGTGGTGACCGGGGCGGTGCGGTCGGAGACGTCGATCGTGCGCATCCGGAGCACGGAGCGCCAGCGATCGTCGTCGGACAGGCCCACCGCGGCGCCGTCGACGGTCTCGAACACCACCGCCGTGTCCGCGTCCACCAGGAACATGCCCTGGACCCAGCCATCGAGCGGGAGGGTGGCGAGCTTGTCGGTGTCCTCGGCGGGCCACGCCTTGACGATGTGGAACCCGCGATCCTGCGCGACGAACAGGTGGGTGCCATCGACATCGGGCTTGACGAGATCGAGCTCGTCGACGCCCTGCTCCTGCGTGTTGGTGGTGCTGAAGTCGCTCGGGGTGTCGCCGCCACCGCTGGTGTCGCCGTCGGCCGCGCCCTCGGCGACGTCGTCGGTGCCGAGCCAGCCGCCGCGCCCGCCGTAGCGGCTGTCGATCAGGGTCTCGACGACCCGATCTTCCAGTTCGACGCGCAGCTCGTCACAGCTCGCCATGCGCTTGAGCAGGGCCTCGGGACGGCCCGAGGGGCCCTCACCATCGCAGGCCCCCACCCCAGCGGTCACGAGCGTGCCGAGGGCGAGGGCGGTGTGCCAGGGAATCGCAGGGGTGCGTTGCATTGGGGGTCTCCTCCGTGCCGATCCCATTGTCACCGAGCACGGGCTCCCTGTCCACAAAAATCGGCAACTTTCTGCCGATTATCGCTCCGAGCCGGCGAACCCGACGCCACGGGCCTGCCCGGATACGGCGCCATCCCCTTTCCTGGAGGCCCGATGAAGCGCGCCGACAAGGCGGTCCGCATCCTGGAGATCCTGGACGCGCTGTACCCGGAACGCCCGATCCCGCTGGACCACACCGATCCGTTCACGCTGCTCGTCGCGGTCGCGCTGTCCGCGCAGACCACCGACAAGAAGGTCAACCAGGTCACGCCTGCCCTGTTCGCCCAGGCCCCCACCCCCGAGGCGATGGCGGCGATGCCGGTGGAGACCGTGCGCGACCTGATCCGCGAGGTCGGCCTGGCCCCCACCAAGGCGCGCAACCTGGTGGCGATGGCCCAGCTGCTGGTGCGGGATCACGGGGGTCAGGTCCCCGCGGACATGGACGCCCTCGAGGCGCTCCCCGGTGTGGGCCACAAGACCGCCTCCGTCGTCGTCGCCCAGGCGTTTGGCATCCCGGCCTTCCCCGTCGACACCCACATCCACCGGCTCGCGGCGCGCTGGGGGCTCAGCACGGGCCGCAACGTCGTGCAGACCGAGCGCGACCTGAAGAAGCTGTTCCCGAAGGACCGGTGGAACGACGTCCACCTCCAGATCATCTTCTTCGGGCGCGAGCACTGTCCGGCGCGCGGCCACGACCTGTCGACCTGTCCGATCTGCGGATGGGCCGCGACCAAGAAGCGGATTGCCGAGGAAGCCCGCCGCTGACCCTCAGCGCGCCCGTGCGCCCCAGCAGACCAGGGCCCGGTCCGACGCCCGAATCGCGCACGACGTGTCGAAGTCCACGTCGACGTCGACGTACACCCCCGGCGGAGGGGAGGCCTGTCCCACGTCGTCGAGGCCCCAGCAGGTGAGCGAGCCGTCGGGTCGCAGCCCGCACGCGTGGTTCTTGCCCGCGGAGACCGCCGACCAGGTGCCGTCCTCGGGCACGTTGGTGATGGGCACATCGGGCCCGAAGCACACGACCCCGTCCTCGTCGGTCACCCCGCAGCTGACGCGCGTGCCAGCCCCCACGGACACCAGGGCCTCGCCAGGGGGCGGGCTGCACCGGCTTCCGCCAGCGTCTCGCCCCTCGCACAGCAGGTTCCCCGCGCCGTCGAGCCCCACCAGGTGGGCGAACCCGCCGTCGAGGGAGGTCCAGGGACCATCGAGGGCAGTGAAGCCCGTGAAGTCGTCGCCCCAGCACCGCAGCGCCCCGTCGACACCGACCGCGCACAGGCCGTACTCCGTGACGGCGATCTGCGACCAGTCCACCCCCGCGGGCACCCCCGCCTGGGCCGACCCGTCGTCTCCCCAGCAAGAGATCGCCTGATCGGCGCCGACGGCGCAGGCGTACCGGTTGGCAGCCGCGAGGGAGGTCACGCCAGACAACGCCGGCACGGCATGCACCGGGTCGGACGCGGTCCCTCCGAAGCACTGGAGACCTGACTTGGTCGCCGCACAGCCCACGCCTCGGTGCGACAGATCGAACGTCTGCACGCCCACCAACGGCGTGCTCGCCTGAAAGCGCGTGTCATCGCCCCAGCAGCGCACCACGCCATCGGCTTGCAGCCCACATCCGTGATCCGCCCCGATCGCCAGCGAGTCCACCCCGACCGAATCGGCCGGGTCCCGGTCACCGACCCCGGGGCCCCAGCAGGTGACGTCCCCGGATCCATCGACCGCACACCCGACGGCGTCGGCCAGCGCCATGTCGACCCAGGCGCCCGCGGGTGGGGCGGTGCGGCCGCCGGCTGCCTCTCCCCAGCAGGTGATGGCGCCCGCCGCGGACCGGGCACAGGCGTGGTCTGAGCCGGCCTGGACCTGCACCGCGGTCAACCCAGCGGGCGGCGTGAGCTCCTCGCGACCGAAGCACGACACGGTTCCGGCCGTGGCGCCGACGAGGCAGGCGAACCCGTCGCCGACCGCCACATCGCTCGCGGCGGGAACCCCGGGATCGGGCAGGGTCAAGCCTGCCCAACAGGTGACGGCACCATCCAGGCCGAGCGCGCACGCCCCACCCGCCCCGACGTCGACGGACGCAAACGTGCCCTGGGGAACCTCGATCCGGTTGCCCAGGTCTTCTCCCCGGCAACGCAGCTCTCCAGCGGGTGCGGTCACCCCGCACCACCAGGTGCCCTGGGCGTCCAGGTCGGACCAGGTGCCCTCCGGATCCTCCGTGAGGCCCAGGTCGCCCCGTCCCCAGCAGTCGATCCGTCCCCGATCGGTCAGGCCACACGTGAACCCATCGCCCGTGCCCAGCACGACGAAGTGTTCGGTCGGCACCACCGGAACGTCGGTGTCGGGCGCCGTGTCCATTGAGCCGGTGTCGTCGACCCAGGGGAGGGGGTCGTTGGGAAGGGTGGGGTCGTTGGCCCCACCGGCCCCTTCCGACGCGGGCGCCAAGCGCAGGGTCGGGTCGCACCCGCCTGCCAAGAGCACGAGCGAGAGCGCCGCACCGGTCAGCCCTGGCGTGCGCCCCACGACATGAACCTTGCTGGGGCGCTCCATCGTTGGCTCCGTCGGCGAGGGACCGGGTCCATCATGCCCCAGGCGACCGCGACCGGCCACGCGGGGCCTGGAACGCTCAGCCCTCGGCGTAGATCACGGCCTCGACCACGTCGCCGTCGTCCTCGCCGTCGTTGGCGATGACCTGCACCTTCCATCCCTCGGCGTCGCGCAGGGTGCGGGACTCCAGGACGGGCTCGGTGGAGACGGGCTCGGTCTCTTCGGTGATCTCGACATCGGCGGGGAACCACTTCACCGTGTAGGTGCAGGGATCCTCCTCCTCGACCTCTTCCTCGTCCTCCTCGACCTCGGCGGCACCGGCAGCTTCCGCGGCCTCCGCGGCGGCCACGAACGCATCGCGCTGGAGGTCGGCGACATCGGGATCGAAGCAGCTGAGCTTGAGGGCGACGTCGGTGCGGCGGCCGTAGGACTCGATGCGCGGGTCGGGCTTGGACTCACCCTCCGGGACCTCGGCGTCGGGGTCGATCGACGGATCGACGAACTGGATCCGAGCACGCGGCGGGGAGTTCTCGATCTCGCCCTTGAGGGTGGCGAAGGCCTCGCCAGCACAGGCACGCCAAGGCAGCGAGCAGCCCCAGTTGCCGCGGGTGCCGTCGTCGGGGATCACGCGGACCTCGTAGACCTGGCCCTTGCGGGTCTCCTTGTTGGACCACGAGCTCCCGACGTGCTCGATCGGCTCGCCGTCGATCGACCACTCGTAGAAGTAGTGGATCTTGTCGCCGTTGGGGTCGAAGGCCTCCTGCTCGACGGACAGCGCCATGCGCGTGGTGGTGCGAAGCGGCGTCTCCTTCCAGGCGATCGTCGGCGCGGTCGGCGCATCGTTCATGGTCATGACCACGAACAGACCCGCCACCGCGGCCCACCAGAGCAGCAGGTAGACGACGACAGCACCAGTAGAGATCTCACGCTTGACCACGGGGCCTCCGGGGGTCCGGGGACGGTTCGGCGGGCGTGGCTCGTGGCCGCGGGCTGCGACCAGGGGCGGGAACCGAACCGGGGAAACAACAACTTCGTCGAGGGAGCCCGCACGCACAGGACGTGACACGGGGCCCGGCCCGTGGGCCGTAACCGCAGGTCCGCAACCCCACACCGGCCCCCCATCCGTCTCGACATGTTCCTTGCGACACCGTCCCGCGCGTCGCCGTTCGATGACGCGGACGATCCCCGACGTTACCGGGCCCGGCCGCGAGGAACCGATGGCCCGCACCCCACGACGCAAGGACGCCCGCCGGATCCGTCAGAAGGATCGGCGCGACAAGGCCCGCGCCGCCCGGCGCCAGCGCGGCCGCTCCTCTCTTGGAGACGCCGCCCGCTGGCCCGTGCGCGAGGCCTGGGTGGGCCAGGACTGGCACGATCCCGCAGCCCTGCTGGACGCCTTCCTGGTCCGTGCCCACGACGACGGCCGCGCGGGCTGGTGCCACCTCCAGGTCGACCTGTCCGACGGCACCCTGGAGCAGCTCGCCACCGGGTCTGGCACCACCGACGACGCCCTGCGTGCCCGGCTCGAGCGCACCGAGGAGCGGCCGATGGTCGCCACCGAGGGATCCGCGGTCGCCGCGCTGCTCGAGGCCGCCCTCACCCGCGATCTGGATCCCCCCGCGGGCGTGTCCGCCGTCGAGGACCTCCTGCACGACCAGGATCCGCTCGACAGCCCGATCCCGTTTGCGTTCGGGTTCGACACCCCCACCGACCCAGGCCCCACCGAGCCCCGCGTCGGCGTGATCGGCCGCCTGCTGCGGGCCGTGGGCATCGTCCGTTCCTAGCCCTCAGCTTCCGCGTCGCGGGGTCGGCTCAGCCGCCCCGCTGGTCCGCTCAGGAGGCGCGGCGCACCGGGGACAGCGGCCCGACCAGCGTGAACGCCTCCCGGCCCATCGAGATCAGATCTCCGCGATCGCGGAACCACCGATCCAGCACGGCCCGGACGACGCCCATCAGGGCGCCCGCCTGGACCGCGGCCTCAAACGGACTGGACCCCTCGCGCTCCAGCACGGCCCGGATCGAGTCCTCGAACAGGGCGTCGTGACGGAGATCGTGCGCCTGCAGCGCCGGGCTCGCCATCATCACCTCGCGCCAGGCCATCGAGCCCTCGCGATCGTCCTCGTAGCGGGTCGCGATCTCGAGAAAGGCCTCGAAGCACGCCGCCCATGCCCCCATCGACTCGTGGTGGGCCTCGACGAGATCGACGAAGTCCTCGAACCGATCGTCGTGGCTCGCGAAGAACGCCGCCTCCTTTGTGGGGAAGTACCGGAAGAAGGTGCGCCGGGATACGCCCGCGGCCGCGACGATGTCCTCGACGGTGGTGGCATCGAAGCCCCGCTCCACGAACAAGGCCACCGCCGCATCCCCCAGCGCCTGCCTCGTCCGGGCCTTCTTCCGTTCACGCAGGCTCACCACGCCTCCCTGGATGTCACCGTCCGTCGGTACCCTCCCGATCGCCGATCTGCAAGGTTGTCGGCCTGTCGAGACCGTACCAGCCCCCTTCCGTCTCCCGCCGTCCCGCAGGACCCACCATGACCCAGACCCCGCGCGACACCTTCCGCCCCGTCCCCCGCACCGGCGTCATCTACGTGATGACCGAGGCCGCGGCCGCCGGGTACGACCCCAACGATCCCCGCTGGGCCAATCTCGGCCAGGGCGCCCCGGAGACCGGTCCGATCGAGGGTGCGCCCGAGCGCATCCAGACGATCACGCTGACGGACGACGACCACGAGTACGCCCCGGTCGACGGGCTGCCCGCCCTCAAGCAGGCGGTCGCAGACCTGTACAACGCCCGCTTCCGCAAGGGTCGCTCCCAGTACACCGCGGACCACGTCGCGATCAGCCCCGGGGGCCGCGCCGGCCTCACCCGGCTCGCCGCCACCCTGGGCCGCACCCACGTCGGGCACCTGCTCCCCGACTACACCGCGTACGAGGAGTTGCTCGACGCGTTCGGCACCTTCGTGCCGATGCCGATCCCGCTGGCCCCCTCCGACGGCCGCGCGCTGGACGCCGCCCGCTTGCGCGACGAGGTCCTGGACCGCGGGCTGTCCGCCGTGCTGCTGTCCAACCCGTGCAACCCCACCGGGCGCTTGCTCGCCGGCGAGGCGCTGCACGACCTCGTCGACACCGCGCGCGCCCTGGACTGTGCGCTGATCCTCGACGAGTTCTACGCCCACTACGGCTGGACGGACGATGGCCTCCCGGTCAGCGCGGCCGCCTACGTCGACGACGTCGACCGCGACCCGATCCTGGTCGTCGATGGCCTCACGAAGAACTGGCGCTATCCGGGCTGGCGGGTCTCCTGGACCCTCGGTCCGCCCGATCTGATCGATCGCGTCGCCAGCGCAGGCTCCTTCCTCGACGGCGGCTGCGCCCGCCCGATGCAGCTCGCCGCAGTGCCCCTGCTCGACCCCGCGGTCGCGGACGCAGAGGCCGCCGCCATCCAGGGAACGTTCCGCCACAAGCGCGACCTGCTGGTCGAGGGCCTGCGGCGTCTCGGCGTGCGCATCGACCACGTCCCCGAGGGCGGGTTCTACGTGTGGGGCGAGCTCTCCGGGCTGCCCGACGGCCTGGACACCGGCATGGGCCTGTTCCGCGCCGCCCTCGACGAGCGGGTGATCCTCGTTCCCGGCGAGTTCTTCGACGTGAACCCCGGCCGCCGACGCCCGGATCGCCCTGGCCGCTTCCAGCGATACGCGCGGTTCTCCTTTGGACCTTCGGAGCAGACCCTCCGCACCGGACTCGAAGGCCTCACCCGGTTGGTGGCCCGGGCCATGCGGGCGGACGTCCCGGCCTGACGATGCCGTGGTGCAGGTGGTAGGCTTGCGTTCTCGCGGATCCCACGAGGACGTCGATGACCCGCTTCCCAGCCAGCCCGAACTTCCCCGCCCGGCGGACGAACGCGCCCGGGTGCGCCGGTCCGGACCCCCTCTCCGACCCGATGCCCGCGGAGGGGTCCGCGGCGCCTTCCGGGATCGACGGCAGCAGGCACCGCACGCTGCCGACCCCCAGCACGCTGCTCGGCCTCGCCCTGGTGTTGGCGGGGTGCTCCCCCACCCTCGACGCCCCCTCGGTGTCGATCACGCCGGAGCGCCCCACCACGCTCGACGACCTCACCGTGGCGTGGACCCTCCCCGACAAGGCCGACGACGCCCAGGTCGAGGTGCAGTGGTTCCAGGACGACAAGCTGATCTCCGGAGAGACGGGCGAGACCCTCACCTCGGAGCGCACCACCCGCTCGGAGCGGTGGGGCGTGGAGGTCACCCTCCTCCGCAACGGCTCGGTCCTGTCCGTCGGCACCGCGGATGTCTTGATCCAGAACGCGCCCCCGTCCCTCACCCTCACCGTGGGGCCTGAGGGCGCGAACTCGCTGGACGACCTGGTGGCCACCGCCACCCCCACCGACCCCGATCCGGCCGACGTCGTCGACATCACCTACCAGTGGACCCGCAGCGGAACGCCCACCAACGACGTCTCCGACACGGTCCGTGCCGCGTCCACCGAGGCCGGGCAGACCTGGGTCGTCACCGCCACCCCCCACGACGGCTTCTCCGCAGGGGAGCCCGCCACCGCGGAGATCACGGTCCTGCCGTCGCCTCCGATCGTGCGCGACCTGGCGATGAACCCCAACCCGCCCACCGCGCTCGACCCCACCACCCTCACCTGGGACGCGATCGATCCCGACGGCACCGCCACCACCGTCGACATCACCTGGAAGGTCAACGGCAGCACGGTCGCCACCGATCCCCCCGAGGTCCTGCCCGCCGGCTCGGTTCGTCGCGGCAACCTCGTCGCGGCCACCGTCACCGCCACCGACGCCGACGGCGGACAGACCTCCGAGACCCTCGAGGTCACCGCCGGCAACAGCCTCCCCACGGTCCAGAGCGTGGTGGTCGAGCCAGAGATCCCCACGGTCCAGACCCCGATCACCTGCACCGCCCTGGGACTGGATGACGCCGATGGCGACGCCGTCACCGTCGCGTACGACTGGCTCAAGAACGGCCAGACCACCTCGGTGTTCGGCAGTGAGGTCGATCCCGAGGACGTTGGATGGGTCCGGGGCGACGTGATCACCTGCCTCGCGATCGCCAGCGACAGCGCGCCCGCACCCGGGGTGCCCGCCGCCGCTGTGCAGATCGGCAACGCACCGCCCGTGCTCGCGTCCGTCGCGATCGTGCCCGCCGTGGACGACCAGTCCCCCGTCACGTCCAGCCTCGGCCCCAGCCTCGATCCCGATGGCGACACCGTCTCCTTCGAGTACAGCTGGAAGACCGGCAGCCAGACCGTGAGCACCGACCCCGTCCTCGACCAAGACCTGTTCGGCCGCGGCGACACCGTCCGCCTGTTCGTCACCCCGGTCGACGCCCTCGGCCTCAAGGGCACACCGGTCGAGGCCAGCGGCAGCTTCACCGCCGTCAACCGTCCGCCGACCGTGCTCGACCACACCGTGTCCGCCGAGATCCCCACCAAGGACGCGCCGTTCGAGGTCGAGGTCGTCACGTACGATGCCGACGGCGACAACGTCTCGCTCAGCTGGACCTGGACCCTCGGCACCGGCGTCGTCGCCGGCGTCACGGGCCCCACCTTCCCGACCAACCGCATGGTCAAGAACGCCACCCTGTACGCCGACGTCGTCCCCAACGACGGCAGCGAGGCCGG
>JAUHWK010000436.1 GCA_030424555.1 bacterium
AGCACGCCGGCGATCGCCCCCGTCAGGAACAGGCCAACTCGCACCGCGACCGCGTCGAGCCACAGTGCGACCGTGGCTCCGAGCAGTGCTCCCCCGAGCGCGCGGGCCTGGATCCCCACCGGATCCAGCGACAGCGTCGAGGCCGCCGCGGCCCCCACGATGCCACCACACAGCGCCGTGCCCAGCGTGGCGCCGTCGTCGTCGAGACGCCCTCCCCACAACAGCTGCACCAACGCAAGCGCGCCGATCGCCCACACGCCGTACTCCGGGAGGACCTCCACCACGCCATCCAGCGGGAGCCAGCCCGCCACCCACGCGCCCACGGTCGACACGAGGCCGTCCGACCCCACGGCGCCGGCGGGATCCGTGGGTGTCACGGCGTGGCCTCGTCCTCCGACGCCTCGTCGTCGAACTCGATCACCCGGGCCCCCTCGGGCACGACCCGCAGCTCATCGGCGAGCAGCCGCTCGTACGCCTTGGGGTCCTGCTGGAGCGCCCGCAGGGCGAACACGGCCCGCGAGGTCTTGCGCTCCAGATCCGCCAGCTCCTGACGGGCCTCTGCTGCCTGAGCGCGCAGATCGCCGTACCGGAACGCGCTGCGGGGCCCGGCCCACACGTCCCAGAGCAGGGCGAGCAGGATGGCCCCGATGACCACGCTGAGGATCCGCAGCCGCTGACGCTCCGCCTGGAGCGCCGGATCGTCCCCCTCGACGCCCGTGTTCCGCGCACCTTCCCCGCCCTGGGCGAGCGACGGTGCGCTCCCCGGGTCGGTTGGGGCCTGCCGGAAACTGTCGCGGGTCACGATGATCCCCCTCGATCCGTCCAGATGATAAACCAGCTGCGATCCACGGACAACCCACGATCCGCTATTCATCGGGATCGTCGGCGTTCGACGATCCCTTCTCGGATTCTGTGCTGATCCCCAGCCGCCCGAGCCCCTCGCGCCGGGCCAGATCCATCACGGTCACCACGCGTCCATGGGGCACCCCCACGTCGGCCTTGATCACCACCAAGGTGTCGGGATCCCGCTCTGCCGCGCGCCGGAGCCGCGTGCGCAAGCCGTCCAGATCCATCGGGTCGTCGTCGACGTACACCGCGCCGTCCTGGGTGATCCAGACGCGGAGGTCCTGATCGTCGCCGAGCACGACCTGGCTCGAGGCGCGGGGGAGATCCACCTGGATGCCAGGGCTGCTGATGAACGTCGTCGACACCATGAAGAACAGGACGAGCTGGAACACGATGTCGATCATCGGGGTGACGTCGATCGTGGGATCCTCGCGCCGGCGGACCGACAACCTCACGGGGTCGCATCCTCGACGGGGCCTTCGCCCTCGACCAGATCGAGGGCTGCGGAGGCCGCTTCCTCGAGGTCCAGCACCAGCCCGTCGACCCGCGCCAGCACGTAGCGATGGCCGACCAGCGCGGGGATGCCCACACACAACCCCGCGAACGTGGTGACGAGCGCCTGCGAGATGCCCCCCGCGAGGCTCCCGACGTTGCCCAGGCCATGGGTCTGGATCACCTGGAAGGTGGCGATCATGCCGCCGACCGTGCCGAGCAGGCCGAGCAGCGGACTGATGCTCGCGATCGTCCCCAGCACCGGGGAGAAGCGCTCCAGCTCCGCCGCCTCCCGACGGCCGACCTCCTCCACCCGCTCCTTGATCCGCCCGCGGGCCTGACCGCGCATCGTGATCGCGACCTCCAGCAGCCGGGTGACCGGCATCGGGCGGGTGCGCACCAGGGTCTCGGCGTCGTCCCACCGGCCCTGGCGCAGGCGCTCCGTGACCTCGACGACCAACGCCGCCGGCACGACCCGGGCCCGACGCAGGCTCCAGATCCGCTCCAAGAACACCGCGAGCGCCACCAGGGAGCACAGCAGGATGGGGACCATGACCGGTCCGCCAGACTCGATGAACGCGACCACCAGGGCTCCTCGTCGAGACCGCTCCCTACCCTGCCCTCCACACCCGGCCAGCGGGCCGCGGCCCCTCCCTGGCATGGCATGACGTCTCAATCCCTCGACCTGTCCAAAAATTCGAACGGCAATCGTCAAGGATTCTGAACGCGCGCGCCCGAAACCCGGCGTTGGTTCATACGGGGCGAGTTGGCACGGGCCTTGCTTGACCACTCCTTGATGGAGGCCCCATGACCCGTCCCGCCGCTGCCCGTTCGCGCTCGACGTCCGACAATGCCGAGGTCCTCGACCGGTACCTCACCATGATGGGAACCATCCCCCTGCTCCGTGGAGAGGAGGAGGTCGAGGTCGCCCGCCGGATCGCCGACGGCGGCCCCGACGCGGAGCTCGCCAAGGCCGCGCTCGTCCGCGCCAACCTGCGCCTCGTGGTCAGCATCGCCAAGCAGTACCTGTACCGCGGCATGCCCCTGGCCGACCTCATCCAGGAGGGCAACCTGGGCCTGATGCGGGCCGTCGAGAAGTTCGACCACACCCGCGGGTTCAAGTTCTCCACCTACGCGTCCTGGTGGATCCGCCAGGCGATCGTGCGCGCCATCGAGTCGCAGATCCGCACCATCCGCATCCCGATCTACAAGCTGGAGATCGTCAACCGCGTCAAGCAGACGCGCAAGCAGATGTACCAGAGTCTCGGCCGCGAGCCGCGTCCCGAGGAGATCGCGGCCATCCTGGAGATGGAGGTCGACAAGGTCGAGGAGGCCATCGGGCTGGTCAAGGAGCCCATGTCGCTCGACGCCGAGGTCGGTGAGGACGGCGACAGCACCGTGATGGACTTCATCGAGGACCCGGCCGCGGCCGCCCCGAGCGACGCCGTCGAGACCGAGGCCCTGTCCGACCAGGTGGTGCACGTGCTGAGCACGCTGACCCCGCGCGAGGAGAAGGTCATCCGCATGCGCTACGGCATCGGCGAGCCCACGACCTACTCGCTGGAGGAGATCGGCACCCGGTTCGCCCTCACCCGCGAGCGCATCCGCCAGATCGAGATCAAGGCCCTCCGCAAGCTGCGCCACGTCACGCGCCGCCAGCACCTCGAGGCCTTCGCCGACGCGGTCTGACTCGGGAGGGATGCCTGCCAGGCTCCGAGGAGCCGGCATCGCATTCCCACCCCACGGGACCCTTCACCGTGTGCGGGACTGCAGCGCGCCGCGATCGTCTTCCAAGGCGGCGCGGCGCGCGCGGCTGATCTGATCGAGGTGCGCCCGGGCCTCCGCATACCCAGGCTGCCACGGCGCCAGGTCGCGCTGGAACGCCGCAACGCCGACGTACACCGGCTCCGTCAGCGCGTGCCCATCCTCGTGGGCGACCTCCCAGCTCTGCGGTGCAGCGTGCAGGTCGCCGGGCCGCAAGGCCGCCCAGGCACCGCCCGCGAGCAGGGCGATGGCCAGGACGAGCCGCGCGGCGTCTACCCGGCTCACCCCGCGGCATCCGGCAGGGGCAACGAAGTGACCAGGTTCTTGTCGCCGTAGACGTTGTCGACGCGACCGACTGCCGGCCAGAACTTGTGGATGCGGGTGCCCTCGGACGGGTAGGCTGCCACCGAGCGCGGGTAGGGCCCCTTCCAGTCGTCGGACAGCAGCCGGTGTGCCGGGTGGGGCGCGTGGTGGAGCGGGCTGTCGTCGAGCGCGACGGCCCCCGACTCGATGGCGCCGATCTCCTCGCGGATCGCGATCATCGCGTC
>JAUHWK010000437.1 GCA_030424555.1 bacterium
CCACGGTCGGTAGGGACGGGCCAGCACCACCAGGATCCACAGCGCCGAGACCAGCGCGGCGACCGTGGCGGCCGTGCGGCTCTCGTCGCGGGCCATGTCCTCGAGCTCGGCCGCCAGGTACGCGAGGCACTCCTGGCCGTAGGTGTTGGCGGCCATGTCCGCGAGCTTGACCGAGATCGCCTGGTGCTTGCCGACCGGCTGGCCCCACTGGACGCGCTCGTTGGCCCAGGTGCGGCACTCCTCGAGCAGCATCTTGGACGAGCCGACGCAGGCGGCGGGGATGGACAGGCGCCCGACGTTCAGGGTGACGAACGCGATCTTGAGGCCGCGCCCCTCGCCCCCGAGGAGGTTCTCCTTGGGGACCTTGACGTTGTCGAGCTTGATGACGCCGTTCTGCAGCGCCTTGAGGCCCATGAAGCGGCAGCGGGTGGAGCGGTCGATGCCCGGGCTGTCGCCCTCGACGATGAACGCCGAGATCTTGTGGGTCTCGGGGTCACGCGCCATCACGACCATCATGGACGCGATCAGGCCGTTGGTGATCCACAGCTTCTCGCCGTTGAGGATCCAGTCGCCGTTCTCGTCCTTGACGCAGGTGGTGCCGAGGCGGCCGGGGTCGGAGCCGACGTCGGGCTCGGTGAGCGCGAACGCGGTGATCTCCTTGGCGGCGCGCGGGAGGTACTTCTTCTTCTGCTCCTCGGTGCCGAACAGCTTGACCGGCATCGGGATGCCGATGGACTGGTGGGCGGACAGCAGGGCGACGCAGTTGCCCTCGTACCGGCCGACCATCTCGAGCGCGCGGCAGTACTCGACGTTGGAGAAGCCGAGGCCCCCGTACTCCTTGGGGATCTTCATCCCGAAGGCGCCGAGGTTGCTCATCGCCGTACTCGCCGGTCTCCTCGATCTTGGCCGCGTCCACGACGTTGGCCATGAAGTGCTCGAGCTTGGCGTAGAAGAGCTTGAACTCCTCGGAGGACTCGGTCTCGGGCCACGGGTCGATCCAGTCGACCTGGAGGTTGCCCAGGAAGAGCTCCTTGAGGAAGCCGCGGCCCTTCCAGTCGGACTCGCGGTTCTGCTCCATGACCTCGCGGGCCTGCTCCTCGCTCAGGTTCAGGTTCTGGTTCGCCATCGTACACCTCGCATCGTCGGCGGAAACGGGTTGGTTCCGTGGGTTTCGACCGGCAGGTCGGCCCATCGTCGAAACGATAACCTAGCATGCTAAGGGTTGGCATCATCCCGTCTCGTCACGAACCCGACGATCCCGCTCTGCCCTAGGAGATCGGCATGACGACGCCCCTCGATCCCCTCCGGATCCACGATCGCGACGCGGTGCGTGTGGTGACGATCCACCGCCCCGACCGGCGCAACGCGGTCGATCGCGCCACGGCCCAAGCCCTCGCCGACGCCGTCCGTCGCTTCGACGAGGACGACACCGTCCGGGTGTTGGTGCTCACCGGCGGCGACGGCACCTTCTGTGCGGGGGCGGACCTCAAGGCCTTCCACGAGGGCCCCGGCAACCGGCTGGAGCCCGAGGGCGACGGGCCGATGGGGCCCACACGCTCACACCCCCGCAAGCCCGTGATCGCCGCGATCGAGGGGTACGCCGTCGCGGGCGGCCTGGAGCTGGCGCTGTGGGCCGACCTGCGGGTGATGGCCGAGGACGCCACCCTCGGGGTGTTCTGCCGACGGGTCGGCGTCCCGCTGATCGACGGCGGCACCGTCCGGCTCCCCCGGCTGATCGGCCTCGGCCGCGCGCTCGACCTGATCCTCACCGGCCGGCCCGTCCTGGCCGACGAGGCCCACCGGATCGGCCTGGTCGACCGGGTCGTCCCCCCCGGGGGCGCCCTGGAGGAGGCGGTCGCGCTCGGCCAACGCATCGCCGGGTTTCCCTGGACCACCGTCGTCGCCGACCTCCTGAGCGCGCGGGCCGCGTTCGACCGTCCCCTGCCCGACGCCCTCGCCGCCGAGTTCGCCCGCGGCCTCGACGCGATCGCCGACGGCACCGCCCAGACCGGCGCCCGACGCTTCGCCGACGGCGCGGGAAGGCACGGGGGGGACCTCGACGATCCAGGCCCCCAATCGGGCTAGGCTCCGCGGCAGGAGGTCTCCGCCGTGCTGACGTCCATCCGCATCCAGGGCTACCGCTGCCTCAGGGACGTCCTCATCGAGGACATCCAGCCCCTGCACGCCCTGATCGGTCCCAACGACAGTGGAAAGAGCAGCGTGCTCCAGGCCACCGAGCTTGCCACCTCGTACCTCCGGGGCCACGGCATCCAGTCCAATCTCCCTTCCGGGTTTGGGGTCGAGGTCCAGGCTGGACCCTGGCGCGGGGGGTTCGATGCCTCCGGCACCCGCTTCCCCGACCGCCCAAACCACCTGGAGGCGATCCAGCACATCCCACAACCGCAGGCGATCCACTGGTCTGCTGGCTTGCTTCGCGAGCCGGTCGAGCCCTGGATCTCCGGGTCCGGAGACCCAGCGTTCTCGTCTGGTCACGCCCCGATCGCCTCGGTGTTGGACAAGTGGTTGAAGTCCGACCGCGCCCGGTTCTTCGCGATCGAGCAGCGGTTCATCGCGCTGTTCCCGATCGTTCGCGACGTGTTCATCGGAAACCCCACGAACAACTCGGTGTCGTGGGGGGTCCACCTCCACGGCGTCGAGGAGCCGGTCGACGCGTCCGCGCTGTCCGAGGGTCTCCTGTTCTACATGGCCTACGAGGTCCTGGCGTCCCTGTCGGGACCGCGGTTGTTCCTGGTGGAGGAGCCCGAGAGCGGGCTGCACCCAGCCCGGATCCGCGACGTGGTGCGCGTCCTCCGACGACTGACGTCCGAGGGCCACCAGGTGATCCTCACCACCCACTCGCCGATCGTCCTCGACGAGCTGGAGCCCCAGGAGATCACCGTGCTCGACCGCGATGTCGCGCGCGGAACCGTCGCCACCCCGCTGTCCAAGACCGCTGGGTTCGACATGCGAGAAGGCATCTACTCGCCGGGTGAGATGTGGCTGGCCCTCATCGACGATGCCCTCGCGGCCGACCCCAACGCACCCGTGGCGGCAGAGCCCTGATGCGCGTGTTCGTGGTCGGAGAAGGGCTCCACGACATCGGCGTCCGAGGAGGTCACCGAGACGATCCCGCCTCGCTCGGGGTCGTCCGCTGGTTGCTGGACCGACTGGGGGTCCCGATCGAGCAGCAGGTGACGGAGAAGGTGTCCAACCTCAAGGCGCGAAGGCTGGGCGCCCACCGCCACGGCATCCCCCACGAGATCTTGTGCAAGCAGGTGTACCGCGCGGCCGAGCTGGCCCAACGTCACGGCTGCAACGGGCTGGTGTTCGTCCGCGACCGGGACCGCCGTGGCCCGAGCGACACCGCAAAGCGCAAGGTTCAGCGCCAGGTCGAGGTCGCCCAGGACCGCGCGTCGGCAGACCTCGGCATGCCGATCGTCGCCGTTCTGGCCCAGGAAACCATCGAAGCGTGGGTCTTGGAGCTCTCCGGCGTGCCCAACGCCTGGCAGATCCCGAAGTCGAGCACCAAGGAGGCCGCACGGGCCCAAGGCATCCACCATGCCGACGACTACGTGGACATGAGCCGCACCGCCCCCTTGGACACCCTGGACCGCCGCGGGTCCTTGGCCGCGTTCACCGCGGCGGT
>JAUHWK010000438.1 GCA_030424555.1 bacterium
GCGCGAAGAACATGCAGGGCTTCTTCCGGGTCGGCGGCCTGTTCGGGCCGGTCGACCTCGCGCTGTCCTACTACCGGGGCTTCTCCGACCTCCCGCAGGCGATCTCGACCGACACCTACCAGGAGCGGGACCAGCGCTGTGAGTACGACGAGGACCTCGGCGTGCCCGAGGATCAGCGCCGCGGGGAGTGCGTCGACGGCGTGCTCGCCAACGACGTCACCCTCGGGTTCCCCCGCATCCACGTGCTGGGCCTCAACCTCGCGGGCGAGGCGGTCATCGGGTACCGCTTCGAGTTCGCGATGGTCTTCCCCGAGCGGGTCCGCAACGTCGTCAACAACCGGGACGTCCGGTTCGGCGCCGGTCCGCTGGGCGAGATCGTGGTCGACGGGATCCACCCCACCTCCGCATCGGGCGACGACCTCGTGGTCGACGGCCGTCCCTTCGCCAAGTGGGTCCTCGGCCTGGACTACACGTTCGGCAAGAACGTGATGCTCAACGCGATGTGGATCCACGGCTTCCCCAACGAGTTCGGCGCGGGCGACTGGATCCAGGAGGGCTGGAGCACCCGGGCGAGCGGCCTGCGGGCCGACTCCAACTTCGCCGACTGCGTCCAGATCGCGTTCGATGCCGACGGCAACCTCGGCCGCACCGTCGACGGCACGCGCTGCATCGAGGAGACCCGTCGTCCCAAGCTCGGCGACTACGTGGTCCTCGGCCTCGACATCAACTTCGCGTCCCAGCGTGGGCTGCTGCGCCTGTTCACGATCTGGGACATGACCGGCGTGTACTTCGACACCTGGAGCCCCGAGTCCGGCGAGCGCGTGCGCACCTACCGCCACGCGTTCACCAAGGAGGGCTTCAGCGCCGTGCTGTACCCGGACTTCCGCTGGGACTTCGGCCGCGGGTTCGAGCTGCACGCCGGTGCGCTGATCCAGCTCGGGCAGGACTACTCCATGTTCGGTACCGCAGAAAACGGCGGACACCTGATCTGGACACGCGCTCGCTACTCGTTCTGACCAGGCGTTCCGGATACGCGCTTGCACCAATCCACCGCGGGGTGCCCCGATGGCGACGTTCCAGATCGAAGTCCACGAGCAACAGAAGCTGGTCCACGCCCGGCTGGACAACGACACCATCCGGGCCGAGTCCGGGGCCCTGCACTACTGGCGCGGCCACATCACGATGGAGTCCAAGGCGCCGGACGCCGCGGGCTTCCTCAAGAGTGCGGTCACCGGGGAGAACGTGTTCCGGCCCACCTACACGGGCACCGGCGACGTCTACATCGGCCCCCCCTACTTCGGGGAGTTCGCCATCCTGGAGCTCGAAGAGGGCCACAGCGGCTGGATCCTCGACCGGGGCGCGTACCTGTGCAGCGACGGCGGCGTCGAGGTCACGGTCCACCGCAACACCGCGATGAACGCGCTGCTCGGCGGCGAGGGCCTGTTCCAGACCCTGGTCAAGGGGCGCGGTGTGGTCGTGATGAAGGCCCCGGGCACCATTCGCGCGATCGACCTACAGGGGGAGACCATCGCGGTCGACGGCCGGTTTGCCGTCGCGCGCGAGGCGACGCTTCAGTACGAGGTCAAGCGGGCCTCCGCCTCCCTCCTCGGCAGCGTCACCAGCGGTGAGGGCCTGCTGCAGTACATCTCTGGCCACGGCCGCGTCTTGCTCGCCCCCGTGCCCGACCTCCAGCAGTCGATGATCGACAAGATCTCCGCGGGCTCGTTGGCCTCCAACGACAACATCCCCACCGGCGTGGGGGCGGGGCCGCTGCAGATGATCATGGGCCTGATCCTGTTCGGCATGGTCGTGTTCGGCATGTGCGCGTTCGGGCTGCTGGCCGTCCTCGTCGGCTAGCGCGCCGAACGGAAGCGCTAGCCCTTCGGCGGTCCGACCACGTCGAGGCCGCCATGGGCAAGCGACACCCGACACGCGCGGGACGGGCGTCTTCCCAGATCCGCAGGCACCCCACCCAGCAGCGCGTCAGTCGCCAAACGGAGGGGTCCAGCCGTTGGCCTGGTCCTCCTCGTCCGTGCTGTCGTAGGCCGGGTCGTACGCGGGGTCGCTGCTGTCGTCGACCGTGACGCTGCCGTCCTCCCCGTAGGTGGTGTCGTACGACCAGGTGGTCCCGAACTGGGCCTTGTCCTTGTCGAGGATCGACCAGTCGCCGGTGGCCTCGTCGAGCTCCAGCAGCCAGAAGTTCTCCGCGTCGTAGCGGACCGCCCCGAGCACGTACCAGGGCACGCTGTCGTCCCCGACGAACCCGGCCGTCCCGTCCGCGTCGATCCAGCGGTGGAGGTGACCGGCGAACACGATCTCGACGTTGTCGGCGTAGGTCTTGGCCAGGTCGTACACATCGCGGATGGTCCCGCGCACGGCGTCCGCCTCCGACAGCTCCTCCCGCGCCAGCGTGCCGGCGAGCGGGTGGTGGTGGAACATCAAGAACGTCGGCATCCCGTCGTCGAGCTGCTTGGCGGCCCAGGTCAGCTGCTCCTTGCCAAAGCTCCCCGTGCCCGGATCGAAGGCCGCGGAGCCCTCGTCCCACGTGTCCCCCAGCTGGGAGTTGAGCATCAGGAACCGGAACCCGCGGTGATCCACCGCGTAGTACGGCTTGACCCCCATCACGGCGTCGAACAGCTCATGCGAGAACGCCCGGCTGGCCTCGTCGAGGTCGTAGTCGTGGTTGCCGAACGCGACGTCCATCGGGAACGCGAACCGGTCCAGCAGCGTCTTGGCGTTGCCGATGGCGGACTCGTTGTCGAGGTAGGCCTGGAGGTCGTCGCCGTAGTGGTAGTTGTCGTGGAACACGTCGCCCATGACGAACCCGCGCTCCGGCCGCGGCACCAGCTGGTTGGCGAGATCCGCCGTGTACCGGAGACGGTCCCCGGTCCGGTAGATCGAGATCGTGTCCAGGCCCGGGCTCTCGCAGCACGTGTAGTACGAGGCGATCACGTGCGTGTCGGCGAGGAGGAACGCACGCCAGGTGGTCGAGGCGACGTCGGAGTCGTCCGAGTCACCCCCGTCTCCCGCGCCCCCGTCACAGCCCGCCAGGGCGCCTGCCACGGTGAGCAGGAGCCCGGCAGCGCGGAGCGAGACGGTGGGAACAGACATGCGGCCTCCAGCACGGCCGCACAGTCTACCCCACAACCGGCCCGCCCCCCCGCAACGGCTGGGTGAACGGATGGCCGATCAGGCGTTGGCCTTGCGGCGCACCGAGCGCTGGTTGGACGCGAGGATCTTCTTGCGCAGCCGGATCGCGCCCGGCGTGACCTCGATCACCTCGTCGTCGTCGATGAAGTCCATCGCGGTCTCGAGGGTGAGCACCTTGGGCGGCGGCAGGATCTGCTTCTCGTCGGCCCCGGCCGAGCGCACGTTCGTGAGCTTCTTGGCCTTGGTGATGTCGACGTTGAGGTCGCTCTCGCGGGCGTGGATGCCGATGATCATGCCCTCGTACACGTCGGTCTGGGGCTCGATGAACATCTCCCCGCGCGGCAGCAGGTTGTACAGCGCGTAGGTGGTGCTCACGCCGGTGCGGTCGGCGACCATCGTGCCGTTCTGGCGGTGCAGCATGGGCCCGACGTCGGCGTCCCAGCCGTCGAACAGGCTGTTCATCACGCCCTCTCCGCGGGTCTCGGTGAGGA
>JAUHWK010000439.1 GCA_030424555.1 bacterium
GGGGATCGGCATGGAGACCTCGACGGAGGCCTCGTCGTTCTCGAACCACACGGTGGTGCTGCACCCGACGGTGTGGGTCTCGACCTCGGTCTCGTTGACGCCGACCCGCACCTCGCGGCACTCGTAGCCGGGGCGCGGCTGGATGCCGACGAGCACCCCGCCACCCTTGCCGCCCTTCTTGGGGCAGCCGGTGAGCAGGGTCAGGGACAGCGAGGCGAACAGGGCGGGCCGGATGACGGCACGAGAGATCACGGGCACTCCGGGGGGAACAGCTCGACGTCCTTGTGGACACAGCGACCATTGACCCATCGATGGTCCTTCATCGCCATGCACTCGCCGCCATGGGCGACCTCAGGATCGGGATGCTGGGCGGTGCAGGTGCGGCACCACTTCTTGTAGAAGTCGCTGCTGGAAGCGTTTTCCGCGCGACGACCGTAGGTCCACCGCAACCAGGTCTTGGCTTCCGAGCAAGACAGCCGATCGTGGGTGGGCATGAACGACGCGATCACGTCCGTGGCGCCGGCCTTGGGGTACGGCAGGCGGTCGAAGGACATCGAGGCCTCGATGATCTTCTCCGCCGTGGCCGCGGTGAGCACCCGCTTGGCCTCCGCCGGGTTCTCCGCGATGTGGTCAGCCAACTGCTGGAAGGCCGTGCGATCGCCGGAGCCCGCCGCGTCCTTGGCGTACTTGAGGTAGCCGGCGTCGGACGTGGGGGGGAACGTGTTCGCCGCCGGATCCGGGTAGGGCTCCAGGCGCTTGTCGGGCCCCGGCGCAGGGTCAGGCGTCGGCTCCGGGTCTGGCGTCGGGGTCGGCGTGGGGTCCGGGTCTGGCGTCGGGTCTGGCTTGGGCTTCGGCGCCGGGTCTGGCGTGGGATCGCGCTGGACGACACGCTTCACGGGCTGCGCCACCTTCGCGGCAGCCTCCTCTTCCTCCTCGTCTGCCACCGCACCCGCCACGACGGGATCCGGGGTCGGCGCAGGCTCCTGGACCTCGGCGACCGCCGGGGTGGGCGGCGGCGTGCCCGACGACCACACGATCGCGAAGCCGCCCAACAGCAGCAGCGCCACGCCGATGGCGATCGGTGTCCACGGCACGGAGGAGCGGTAGGCCGAGGGATCGATCTCGGTGACGTGCCGGCCGCCACCCCCCATCGGGGGCGCGCCACCGGGAGGCATCCCACCCGGAGGCATCCCGCCTGGAGGAACCCCGTGGGGCGGTTGCGGGTAGGCCTGGTGTCCCGTGGGCTGGGCGTAGTGGGTCTGCCCGGTCTGCTGCGGCGGCATCCCAGGGCCCGTGGTGTACGCGTGCGGGGGCAGCTGACCTTGGGGCGCGTGCCCATGCCCATGCCCATGCCCATGCCCAGTCGCGCCTCCGTGCGGCTGAGCCAGGGTGCCGTACGCGCCCGCCTGCCCGGTCATCTCCCCCGTGCTGTCGTCGGCCATCAAGGTGCCGGAGGCCGGATCGTGGGCCGCGAGCGTGGGCGACACCGCGTGGCCCACCGGCGGTGCCGGCGCGTGCTGGCCCACCGCGTGGGCATGCCCCATCGACGCACCGCCCATGGGCGCGCCCGGCGGCGGCTGGATGGACCCACCCGGCGGCAGGATCGCCCCCCCGATGTCGGCCCCCTTGAGGATCGCGACGATCGCCCCCATGCTGGGACGCAGGGCGGCCTCGACGGCCGTGCAGGCGAGCACGAGGCGGCGGACCTCGTCGGGGACGTCACGGCCGGCCAGATCCAGCGGACCCGAGCGCGGGACCCACACGCTGCCCGAGGTGGTGGTGGCCGTGCCCACCGGCGGCAGGTCGCCGGTGATCAGCTCGTACAGCACGCAGCCAACGGCGTAGGTGTCGAGCGCGGTCTCCAGCGCCTCCTCGACCCGGCTCTCCAGCAGCTCGGGGGCCGCGTACTCAGGGGTCATCGGCGAGGGCATGTCCTCGCGGGTGTGGCGCTTGCCCCGGGCGTCGCGCGCGATGCCGAAGTCGATGCAGACGTACCGGCCATCCTCCGCGCACAGGAGGTTCTCCGGCTTGACGTCGCGGTGCACGATCCCGCGACGGTGGGCGAACGACAGCGCCTCACACAGCGCCACCGCCACATCCCGCGACCACGACAAGCGGGTGGCAGCGTCGCGCGGGACCATCCGGCCACCGGGGAGCTGCCCGTCCGTGAGGACGTCGGCCAGGGGACGGCCCTTGATGAACTCGACCGCGATCCAGGGGACGTCGGCCTCGGTGTCCGCCCCAAGGAACATCGGCAGGGACGGGATCTTCGCCGCGCCCTGCCCAATCAGCTTGGAGGTCTCTGCCTCGTCGGTGAACCGCGAACGGAGCTGGTGGCGGCGACGCCACTCCTCGCGGAGCACCTTGAGCGCGGCGAGGGTCCCCGACACGGCGTGCCGCGCGCGGTGGACCTCTGCGAAGGCACCCTCCCCCAGGAGCTGCTCTTCGATCCAATCCCCGTAGCGAACCTCGGTCACGCGTACCCCTTACGAGCGCTTCCCAGTCATCGCACGCCCGGGCGCCGAAATCCAGCCCGATCCCCGGACGCGCCGGGCTCCGCCCCTACTTGTGGCGGAAGACGATGCGGCCCTTGGACAGGTCGTAGGGGCTCACGGCCACCGTGACCCGGTCCCCGAGGACCACGCGGATGTGGAACCGGCGCAGCTTGCCGGCGAGGTGGGCATGCACGTCGGTGCCGGCCTCGGTCTCGACGAGGAAGTTCCCGCCCGGGAACACCTCCTTGATCACACCCTCGATCTCGATCAGGTCTTCTGCGGCCACGCAACATCCTCGGTTTGAAGGGAGGCCGGCGGTAACGCAGGCCTGACCCCGCCACAAGCCGCGAGCACGCCGGACTCAGCGCCCAGAGCCCCGAGGACGACGGCCCTTCTTGGGCTTGCGTCCTGCCCGGGTCTTGCGGACCGACTGGCCCTCCGGCGCCTCCGGCTCTCCGTCCGGGTAGATCCGATGGATCTCCTCACGGAAGGCCTGGAACCGACCCTCCAGGATCGCCTGGCGCATCTCACGACCGAAGTCCGCGAACCACGCGAGGTTGTGGATGCTCGCCACGGTGGCACCCAGGATCTCGTTGACCTTGAACAGGTGGTGGACGTACGCCCGCGTAAAGCCGCGGGTGGCCTCGCAGTCGATCCGCTCGTCGATCGGGCGCATGTCCCCCCGGTATCGGCGATCCGTGATCCGGATCCGGCCATGCCAGGTCCACATCACACCGCTGCGGGCGTGCCGGGTCTGGATCACGCAGTCAAACATGTCGACCCCGCGGGCCACCGCCTCCACCAGATCGAGCGGCCGCCCGACCCCCATCAGGTAGCGGGGCGCGTTCCACGGCATGTGCTTGGTGGTGTGGTCGAGCACGTCGACCATCTTGGTGTGGCCCTCCCCCACACTCAGGCCGCCGATCGCGTACCCGTCGAAGCCGAGATCCGCGATGGCCTTGGCGCTCCGCTCCCGCAGGGACGGCCAGAACCCGCCCTGCACGATCCCGAACAAGGACTGATCCTCGCGGGTATGGGCCGCCTTGCTGCGGGCCTCCCACCGGGTGGTGCGGTCGACACTGTCCCGGGCCGTGGCCTCGTCGACCCCGTACGGCAGGCACTCGTCGAACA
>JAUHWK010000440.1 GCA_030424555.1 bacterium
CGCCGGTGGGGCGCACGGCGTGACCGCGGGCGACGGCGTCGGCGATGGATCGGGCCACCGCATGGCCCACGGCCGGCCACGCGGCAGAGGGCGGGTGAGCGTCGGCCAGCGGGACGGCGTCGAGCGGGAGGTAGACCTCGACGGTGGGGCTCTCGTCGAGCGCGACGACCTCGCTGGTCTCGGTCGTGTCGTCGTCGAGCAGCTCCGACAGGTCGTGCTCGGTCGAGCGGGACGCCATCGCGTCGGGATCGAGCTGCGACAGCGGGGTGGTGCTGGGCGGGTCGCTCTCGTCGTCGGCCCGGTGCAGCCACTCGCCGTCGAGGCGCAGGCGGGGATCGGCGCGGACCGCAGCCTCGGTGGTGGCCCACCAGCGCACGAAGGTCTTGGGGGTGAACAGCTCCCGTCCGACCAACCAGTCCATGATGTCGCGCAGGCGTTGGGGACCGGCCAGATCCTCCAGCAACCAGACCAGCGCGTCGGTCGCCCGCTCGTGCAGGGTGGTGACGATGGCGTCCTGGTCGTGGACGGCCCGGTGGAAGAACCCGTTGGGGGCGCACAGGGCGTACACGCGGCGCAGGTTGTCGTACCGGACCCGCTCGGGGAGGTGGGCGCCGGGGCGCTCCCAGTCGAGCATCACCGCGTCGTCCTCGGTGTCGCGCACGCGCGCGAAGCCGAAGGCCGAGTGGTACAACGTGGCGCCCGGCATGAGCGCATCGGGGTCGGTGACAGGTCGCATGGCGCGGCGCGGGTATCCCAGCCGAACCGCCTTGTCCCGGGCGTGATGGTCGCACCGGTCCTGGCTCGGGTCGTTGTCGTGGGCCCTGTGCCGGGCCATGGACAGGGCCTCGCCCGGGGTGGCGGGGCAGGAGGTGTCGGGTGGAGGTTCGCGATCCGATCCATGCGGGCATCCCTCTGGACGACGCCGAGGCGATCGCCGTCCACGATCCGTGGTTCCAGCGCCTGCGGGCGGTCCGGGCCGTCGGGTTCAGCCACCTGCCGTTTCCTGGCGCCAACCACAGCCGGTTCGCCCACAGCCTGGGGGTGATGCACATCGCCGGCAAGGCGTTCGACAAGGCGTACCGGGACTGGTCGTTCTCTTCGCCCGACGCGCGCACGCGGTTTCGTGCCGCCGTTCGACTGGCCGCGATGTGCCACGACCTGGGGCACGGCCCGTACAGCCACTGCTCCGAGTTCGCGATGCCCTCGGTGGACGTGCTGGAGCTGGGATCGCTGCTGCACGGCTCGTCGGCGACTGGGCGTCAGGCCACCCACGAGGACTACACCCTCGCGATCCTTCACCACACCAGCCTCGGGCGGGTGATCGACGCGAACTTCCCGTGCACGGCGCGGCACGTCGCGGCCCTGATCGAGGACGAGGTGGTCGTCGAGGACGGCTTCTTCATGGACGGCGGGCTGGACCACCGTCGCCTGCTCGGGCAGATCATCAGCTCGGAGCTGGACGCCGATCGGCTCGACTACCTCGTGCGCGACGCGTACTTCTCGGGCGCGCGGTACGGCACGGTCGACGTCCCCTGGATCCTCAGCAACCTCGCCACCCACGTCGCCCACGGACAGGTGTGGCTGGCCTTGGACTCCGCGGCGCTGTGGGCGTTCGAGGACTTCCTGGTCAGCCGGCACCACATGTTCTTGCAGGTGTACTTCCACCACCGCTCGGTCATCTACGAGGAGATGCTGCGGCGGTGGGTGTCGGACACGGGGTGGACGGTCCCCGAGGCGCTCGACGACTACCTGTGGCTGGACGACGTCGCGCTGGATGGTCTGCTCAGGGCGTCGGCCGATCCGTGGGCCCGCCGGATGGTGGAGCACCGAGAGTACCGCCGCGTGGTCGAGCGCCATGGGGAGGAGGACGCGGCCGAGGTGACCCAGGCCCTCGGGGTGCTTCGGCGCGCGGGCATCGACGTCATCGCGAGCACCTCCACCGGCCAGCTCTCCCGCTACGCCCTCACGCCCCATGCCGAGACCCGGGCCGTGTACCTTCGGCAGCGGCTTCCCGGGCAGGCCGCGCTGCGGGTGCGGCCTTTGCATGCCGCGAGCCGGGTGTTCGAGCGCTACGCGGACGCCCACACGATCCGTCGGCTGTACGTGGCCCCGGAGCGCCGCGACGAGGCGTTCGAGGCCCTGGGCATCCGCCGCGGTTGACCGGGCCGTCGGGCCGGATACCACGCGCGCTCCCCTTGCCGACGCCGATGTCGGGAGGGCCCCGTCTCCGGAGGCTCCGTGTCCACCGTCGCCGAGCAACTCACCGCGCTCGTGCTCCAGGCCGTCGAGGCGGCTGGGCTCGATCCCGAGGCCGTGCCGGCCGAGCCCGCGTCCCCCGCCGATCCACGGTTCGGGGACTACCAGTCCAACCATGCGTTTCGACTGGGCAAGGCGGCGCGCACCAACCCGCGCGCCCTCGCGGAGTCGGTCAAGGCGGCCATGCCGCAGGACCCTCGGATCGGGTCCGTGGAGGTGGCCGGACCGGGCTTCCTCAACCTGCGCCTGAGCGACGCGTGGATCGCGTCCGAGATCGCCCGGATGGGGGCGGACCCCCGCGCGGGCGTGCCGTCACCGGGTGCAGGCCAGACCGTCGTCCTCGACTACTCCAGCCCCAACATCGCCAAGCGGATGCACGTCGGGCACCTCCGAAGCACCGTGATCGGCCACGCGCTCGACCGGCTGCACCGCCTGCTCGGCTGGGACGTCCTCGCCGACAACCACCTCGGAGACTGGGGCACGCCGTTCGGCATGCTCATCGTCGCGTGGCGGTCGGATCGGGATGAGGCCGCGTTCGACGCCGATCCCGTCGGCGAGCTCCAGCGGCTGTACCAGGGCTTTCGGGCCGCTGCGAAGGACGATCCCGGCCGGATGCAGGAGGCCCGGGAGGCCACGGCCGCACTCCAGGCCGGCGATCCCGAGGCGCGGGCGCTGTGGCAGCGCTTCGTCGACGTGTCGATGGCGGAGTTTCGTGCGGTGTACGACCGGCTGGGGGTGTCGTTCGACGTCGCCCTCGGGGAGAGCTTCTACGACGACCAGCTGGACGAGACGCTCGCGGTCATGCGGGACGCCGGGATCGCCGAGGACGACGACGGGGCGGTGATCGCCCGGTTCTCTGCGGACGACGGCAAGGGACTCAAGGACCAGGTCCTCGTGCTGCGCAAGCGCGACGGGGCAGCGACCTACGGGCTCACCGACGCCGCCACGGCCCGGTACCGCGCCGCCACCTGGGATCCCGCGCGCGTGGTGTACGTCACGGACGTCCGGCAGTCCCAGCATTTCGCCCAGGTGTTCGCGATCGCGCGTCGGCTCGGGATCGGGGGGCAGCTGGAGCATGTCGGGTTCGGGATGCTGCGGATGCCCGGTGGCCAGGTGGCCGCGACCCGCTCGGGCGGCACGATCAACCTGGTGGACGTGCTGGACGAGGCGGTGCGGCGTGCGCGCACGGTGCTGGAGGCGCGCGAGGACGACCTCGACGAGGCCACCCGCGCGCAGATCGCGGAGGCGGTGGGCATCGGGGCGGTGCGCTACGCCGACCTGTCGCAGAACCCGCAGTCCGATGTCCACTTCGACTGGGACCGGATGCTCGCGTTCGAGGGCGACACGGCGCCG
>JAUHWK010000441.1 GCA_030424555.1 bacterium
ACGCCGCAGGATCGGTCCGCCGGAATGATAGCGGGCCTACGCCCGGATTCGCCCTTTTGAACGAAAGAGGGGTGTCGAAGATGGGCCTCGCCGACCGCCTCCCCGAGGACATGCGCCCGTTCGTCCTCCTGGAGGTGGGCCGAGCCCGCGTCGTCCCGGTCGTCGAGCGCGACCTGTCGTCGTGGGTCCACGACTGGCTCGAGGCCCGCGGGCAGCTCGCCGACTTCACCGACAACCGCCCTCGGGCCGTCCGCTGCATCCATCCGTGGGTGACGTGCCTGGAGAAGCTGGAGGCGATCGCCCGCAAGTACGACCGGGGCAAGGCGGCGCCCGACTTCGTGCGCCACTACGAGGACGCAGCCCAAATCGTGGCGGCGTGGAACGACGTGCCGGAGTCCGAGCTGGACCTGCCGTCGCTCGTTCGGGCGCTCGCCACAGAGGACCGGAAACAGATGCCCATGCCCGACCATCCGGCGTTCAGCCCCCGCCCAGGCGAGCCGCGGTGGACCGAGATCTCGGATGCGTGGGACCGCATCGACCCCATGTACTGAGGTCCACGAGTGAACTTGGAGGGTGCCTGCATGGCGCTCCGCCGATTCCTGGCGGACCTGCAGTAGCCGCAGGTGGTGACCCGCTCCGGTTTCATGTACCAAAGCCAGGGTGACGAATTTGCCGTCATGCCCGTCGCCATCAGGCGTTCCAGACCATGATTCGACTCACGTATTCGTCCGGCGCCTGACCGGCGGTCGCCGGAGGACCCGAACAAGATCAACATCAACCAGTCCTGGGAGGTCACCTACTGGACCGGCAAGCTGGGAGTGTCCGAGGCCAAGCTTCGCCGAGCGGTGGCGGCCGTGGGCCCCTTGGTCGCCGACGTCCGGCGCTGGCTTCGCGACCACTGAGGACTCCCCGGATCCCGGCCCCTCCAACGGGTCGGAATCCCCGTCCCATCTCCAGATCGTGGTGCCAACCGACTTTCGGGGCCTGACAAGGAATCGGCGGGAGCTGTGCGCATGCGTTCTGCTGTACGAGCAGACGGCCCTCGAGGCCCTTCTTCCTCGGCACATGCACCGCTCACCCCACCGTCAGCTTCCCCTCGTCCTCCTTGATACGGCCCGATGCGACCGCCCGGTCGATGCCCTTGTCGAGCCGGGCGGCGACCTTGCGCCCCATCCGGCCGTAGCCGAACAGGTCGGCCAGTTCCTTCATGGCCGCCTCCCGGGACATGGAGACGCCGGCGCCGACCACCCACACCGCCGCGTTCGCGACCTCGGCCACCGGCAGGGAGTCCGCGTCCCGCGAGGGTCCGCCCTCCCGCGCGGGACGAAACGCCGTCCAGTCTCCTTCGCGCTTGTCCACAGGCCACAGCACCTCATCGCGCAGGACGGGCCGCATCGTGGTGCCCAGATGGGTCAACGCCTCATCCAGCCGCCCCACCACGCGCTTGCCGAGGCCGGACCAGCCCCAGGCCTGCGCCACGTGGCGATAGGCATCGTCCCGGGTGATCGGTCCCACGTCCCGGACGATCAGCATGAGGTCCCGTGCGAGCGACGGAAGGTGTCGGTCGTGGTGGAACTCGTCCTTCGGGCCGCCCCGGACCGCGGGAAGGACCGACCACGGAGTGCAGTCCTTCGGCAGCGGCGGACGGGTCGGCCCCGCCTCGAGCGCCGCCTTGACGTCGACCAGCCCCTGGCTGGGCGTCGGCTGCGGGGGCGGCTCCATTCGGGCCACCGGAACGCGGGCGTCGTCGAAGGTTCGAATGGCCTCCTCGACCGCGGCCAGCAGCCGCGACCGGGCCATCTCCGACTCGTACCACCAGTCCGTCGACCACACGCGGATGATGCGCCAACCGAGGCCCTCAAGCACCGCGTCCCGGAGACGATCCCGCTCCCTGGCGTTCTGCGAGCCGTGGTAGGTCGCGCCATCACACTCGACGGCGACCGCGTACGCACCGGGCCGATCCGGATGGACGACCCCGAGGTCAATCCGGTACCCGCTGCTGCCGATCTGCGTGTCCACCTGGTAGCCGTGGCTGGTGAGGAAGGCGTGCACCTCCTCCTCGAAGGGGCTCTCGAACTCGAGCTTGGAACGAGCATCGACAACGGTGTCCAACGCGACCTGGCCTGCCTCGGCGTAGTGCAGGAACGTCTTGAGGTGCCGGACGCCCAACGAGGACGTGCCGGCCACCCGGATCTGGTCGTGACGGAGCGTCGAGTACACCACCAAGCGCTTGCGGGCGCGGGTGACGGCAACGTTGAGTCGGCGCTCCCCGCCCTCGCGGTTGAGCGGCCCGAAGTTCATCGTGACCCGCCCGGTCTGGTCTGGGCCGTAGCCGATGCTGAACAGCATCACGTCTCGCTCGTCCCCCTGGACATTCTCCAGGTTCTTGATGAACACGGGCTCGTCGGACCCGTCCGCGAAGTACGGCGCCAGCTCGGGATGATCCTGTTGGGCCGCCTCCACCAGGTCGAGGATGAGATCCCGTTGCGCCATGCTGAACGTCACCACACCAATGGTCGGCCGCTCCCCGTCCGCTAGGCGCAGCAAGCGGATGACCTCCGCCACGACCTCCTCGGCTTCTCGCTGGTTCGTCCTCGCCCCCCCCCGATCGTAGAAGCCGTCGGCCACGTGGTGGAAGGACACCCCCACACCTTGCATGGCATGGTCGGCGCTCGGGAACGTGTGGAGCCGGTTGTCGTAGTAGTGGTGGTTGCTGAACGTGATCAGGCTCTCGTGGCGGCTCCGGTAGTGCCAGCGCAGCCGGAGCGACGGCATCCCAGACGCCTCCGCCTCATCGAGCACGCTCTCCATCTCGACCAGATCCGTCTCGTCGACTTCGTCGTCCGCCCCCCGCGAGAAGAAGCTCGTCGGTGGAAGCTGCTTGCTGTCCCCAACGATGATGGCTTGGCGCCCCCGGGCGATGGCGCCGACCGCGTCCCAGGGCGGGATCTGGCTGGCCTCGTCGAACACGACCACGTCGAAGGGCGACAGGGAGGGATCCAGGAACTGCGCCACTGACAGCGGCGACATGAGCACACAGGGCTTCACACGCTCCAGCACCGATCCGATGCGCTCGAACAACGTGCGGACCGGCAAGTGGCCCCGCTGTCGCATCAGCTCACGCCGAAGCAGCGCCAGCTCGTCGCCGGGTCCGCCAAGCTTCGGCACCCGCGACGCCACCGTGGCGACCACGTGCTGCCGGGAGAGCTGGAGGACCTCCTCATCCAACGTTCGGAAGCGCTCCACGAGATCCGCGTGGGCGGTGCCGCGGAACCGGGCCAGATCGCGATCGGTGTCCACGCGGTGCTCCCACCAGCGCGTGCGCAGCGACCCTTCCACCGCACGTTCCACAGCCCCCGCGTCGACCGACCCGTCCAACAGCCCATCGACCACGGGGCCGAGCCGAAGCGAGCGGAGCTCGCCGAACGCAACCGTGACCGCACACCACGCCCGGAGGCGATCCTCGGAGCCGAGCGCCCGGTCGCACCAGTCCGCGACGGCGGTCAGGGACGGTGCCGGACCCAGGGCATCGACCAGGTCCAGCGAGGCCACCGACACGAGCCTCGACCGAGCCGCCTCCCATGCG
>JAUHWK010000442.1 GCA_030424555.1 bacterium
GAGGTCACCCGCCCCGCCGTGCCCGAGCGCAGGCGTGACGAGCAGCCGCCCCGCCCGTCCCATCTCCTGCAGCGCCCGATGAATCTCGACCGACTGGCGTGCCGGGATGGTGGGATCGTGGGTGCCGTGCAGCAGGGTGACGTGGGCGCGTAGGCCGACGAGCTGATCCACCACGGAGCCGTAGGTCATGAACGGCGGCTCGCTGGCCACGATGTCGTCCCACAGCGTGCGGCGGGCGATCGGATCGTCCATCAGCGTCTGGGCGAGGACCCGCTCGTCCTCCGCCAACCCCGCCGCGAACGCCGGGTACTTGGGCGGCTCGTCGACATGCCACTCGTCGATCGCCGCCACGAGCAGCGCGTCCCGCACGCCCGTGCGCTCCCCGTGGACCACGTCCAGGAAGTTCGCGAACACGATCTTCCAGGCGTACGGGTTGAAGCCCGGCTTGGTCAGCAAGGTGTCCATCGCCGACAGGATGTTGCCGTACGCCCCCAGCAGCAGGAGGGCACGGACCTTGTCCGCGACCCGCTCACGCCCCGACGCGATCAGCGACAGACCCGCCGAGAAGCTCGGAGCAAACACGCTCACCCGACCCGACGGCGTCAGGCCGCGGTGGTTGGACACGCGCTCGATCGCCGCTTCGATCCGGTCGATCTGGCCAGCGTGCATGCGCAGCTGGGCGACGGACGGCAGCACCGGCGCCACCACCCGGAACCCGACCGCTGCCAGGGCGCCGTGAAACACCTGGAGGCGCTCGTCCCGCGGACCATGGGGCGTCATCCCATGGATGCTCACGATCGTGCCCGCATGGCGCACCGTGGGCTCCACCACGTCGAACGTCATGCCGTCGAGCTCCCACACGTCCGGAGAGGGCGATGGGCCGAGGAGCCCCTGCTGGGCGGCCATGAAGCGCAAGGCGGTGGTCGGAATCATGCGCGAACCCCCACGGAAGCGGACAGGGCCGGGATGCGCGGGCGACGGGGCACGAGGCGCCGGAGACCCGGGATGCGACGCACCACGTCCTTGGGGACGTAACGCACGAACCCGGCGAGGCTCACCCGGCTGACCTGCAGGACGGCGTCGCCGTTGTCCAGGTCCGCGAGCTCGGCGTACCAGCGGGTGAGCTCGGGGTCGCGGTGGTGGTACTGGGCGTCGTGGGCCGACTTGGCGAAGGCCGTCCCTCGGTTCCCGCCGACGAACACGAACCGATCCGCGTCAAACCGTGCGTCTTCGGACAGGTGGACCCGCGCCCGGTGGTGGTCCGACAGCAGCTTGGCGACCGCGTGGTGCCCTGGCGTCGCGTCCGAGGTCCGGTACGGCGACGGGTGGACGTCCTCGAAGTGCAGGGCCACGTTCCCCAGGCTGGACAGCACGCTCGCGACGTTCGTACACCACGCGCCGGTGAGCGGACGGTGCGTCGCGACCCACCGAACGACCAGGGTCGACAGCAGGCGGTGGGTCAGGCCCAGGCCCCGGGCGTCCGGCGACACGCAGGTGAGCCCCAGGTGCAGGACGGATCCGAACCGCTCGGTCTCGAACACGAGTGCGCTGGTGAACCCGAGCAGCACCCCGTCCCGATCCCGGGCGACGGCGAGCACGGCGCGCTCGATGGCGTCCGGATCGCCGCCGACCACCTGGTAGTCGGGGACGCGGTCGAAGCAGGCAGCGGTCAGATCACGAAGCTCGGCGAGCAGGGCCTCGCGGCGGGCGAGCGTCAGGCGTCGGGGGGTGACGACCTGGATGCGGAGTCGGGACGACATGGCGGGCTCCAGGGAGGGGCGGTCGGGAAGGACACCCGGCCCTGGTGGCCACGGACCCGTCGCGCGGGGGGTGTGCCCCTTGATTCCCACGAAACCCCACCTCCGACCGCGAACAGCGGGCGACACTCGGGCCGAGTCGTTCACCCCCTCGCCACGTCTGGGGTGCGACAGGCACGGACCAGGGATCGCCCCGTCACGCGCGTGACGGACCGGCATCGTGCTGTCGCGCCGCCGCCCCACAGCGACGCTGCGGTGCGCGAACGCCACCCCCGGGGCCGACACAGCCCGTCACAAGGTCCGCGTGCCATCCATCCGGGACAGCAGGTCGGCCGCCTTGATCACGTCGGGATGCCCCTCGGGACCCGCTGCCGCGCGGTGCAAGGCGGCACGGGCGTCCTCCACCCGTCCCGTGACCCGCAACAACACCCCGAGGTGGTAGTGCGCCGAGGGGTCGCCCGGACGCTTGTCGAGCGCCGCGCGGTAGCAGCGCTCCGCCTCCTCGACCTCCCCGTCGCCAAAGTGCGCCCGGCCTTCCTCCACCAGCTCCTCGCTGGCGTGCAGGAACACCACCTCCAACACCGCACGCGCGCCGAGGTTGGCGATCAGCGTCCACAGGGGGCCCAGCGCCGCCAAGGCCACCCCCTCCCCGGCAAGCAGCACGGTCAGCGGCAGATCGGGCCCCAAGGGCGCCCCGTTCCGGAGGATGCGGACCCGGGTGTGCCGCGCATCGGCCACCCCTTGCTCGACCCGATCCCGCAGCCCGTCCAGCCGCCCCCGGAGCGACCGCACGGCCTCGTCGAGCTTCTCGGGATCGACCTCGATCCGAAACCCATCGAACGGATTCTTGGACGCCACGCCGCCTCCCGGGCCTCACCGACCGAATACTCCGTCCCGCGTCCCTGCACCCGAGTCCCCGTGGCCCGCACGATCGTCAAGCCCGCCGGCGTCCCCTGCTTCCCGCCCCACGACGACCCTGGCGGCGACTGCGTCCTCGCCCGCCTGCTGCACGCCGATCCCTCCCGCGGAGCCCTCGACTGGCCCGATGGCTTCGCCGGCGGCATCGCCCACCGCCTCGACGTGAGCACCTCCGGCGCCCTGCTCCTCGCCGACGACCCCACGGAGCTCCGCGCCATCCGCGAGGCCTTCCGCACCAGCCAGCTCACCAAGACCTACCGGTTCCTCGCGGCCAAGGACGTCCCCTGGGACACCCACCGCTGCGACCGACCCATCGCCCACGACCGGCGACGAAAGCAGCGAATGATCGTCCAGCGAGGCGACGCCACCCCCCACCGGGGCAAGTGGTATCCAGCCCACACCCGGTTTCGGCGCGTCACGAACACCCTGTGGGAGGCCGTCATCACCACCGGCGTCACCCACCAGATCCGCGTCCACGCAGCCTTCGTCGGCCTCCCCCTCGCGGGCGACCGCCTCTACGGCGGCGGCGATCCCCCTCCCCACGCGCCCCCCCACACCACCTTCCTCCTCCACCACCTCGGCCTCACCGGCCCCGGCCTCCGAACCGCCCCCATCCCCCTCCCGCCCTGGGCCAACCCCTGACCGTCCCACGGTCCCCGCACACCGTCCCACCGTGAGCGGAAGAGAGCGCGAGAGAGGGCGGACAGCCAAACCAACCAAGACGCCCCAGGGCGCCAACCAAACGCTCCTCCTGGGCAACCCAATGGCCCCGCCGGAACCCCGCGTCCCTCCCCCACGTCCACCCCGATGCTGGAACAGCGAGAATCCAGCGTCGCCGGGCGGAGCGGCCGTAGGCCCGACGCACGGCGACCCGGTCCTACCCTCCCAAAAGGGGGGGAGAGACGC
>JAUHWK010000443.1 GCA_030424555.1 bacterium
CAGGCGGTCGAGGAGCTGCGTGCCAAGGGCTGGCTGTCCGACGGATCACTCGACGGCGCCAACCTGATGAACACTGACCTGCACGGGGTGCGCCTGCGCGACGCCCAGCTCAAGGGCGCCGACCTGCACGGCGCCAACCTCCGGGACGCCAAGCTGGAGCGGGTGAACTTCAGCGGGGCCAACCTGTGGAGCGCGGAGTTCCGGGGCGCGGCGATGAAGAACGTCAACCTGGAGGGCGCCGACCTGTTTCACGCCGATCTGCGTGGCGTGAAGATGATCCGGGTGGAGTTCGACGAGGACACCCGCCTGCCCGATGGCAGCCGGTGGGCACCCGACACTGATCTCGCGCGCTTCACCAACCCTGAGCACGTCCGGTTCTGGGACGTGGCCACCACCCGCGGGAAGTAGGCGCGGTCAGGCCAGGGTGTCGACCCCGATCACGATCAGCTGAAACGACCCGACCCGCACGACCTCCCCGCCGAACAGGCGACGGCTGACGACCCGCTCGTCGTCGACCCAGGTGCCTGTGGTGGAGCCGAGGTCCCGCACGATCACCTTGGCCTCCTCGACCACGAGCTCGGCGTGGTCCCGGCTGACCGCGTGCTCTTGCGGGAGCGGAAGGGTGTGGGACTTGCGGCGGCCGATCGAGAAGCGCGCACCGATCGGCACGGCGTAGGGCTCACCCACCCGCACGATGGCCGGTTGGGTGACCTTGGGCAGGCCCTCGGGGATCCGGGCGGTGGCGGCGGACGGGACGTTGTCGACCATCGGATCGGTGCGGTCGTCGTCGAAGGTGGGGTCGGCCTGGGCCACCTGCATCGTGGTGGGGGCGTGGTGGGCCTCGGCGAACGCGGCGGCGATCGCGGTGAGGGCCTCCTTCTCGCGGGGGTCGACGGCCTGGAACCCAAACCACCCCCCCGCCGACTTGGCGACCTCCAGGGCCTGGTCCAGCGTGCCCGAGCCAGGGTTCTCGGCGTCGATCGCGAGCCCCAGCCGCCCCTGGCGGGCCAGCTCGACCAGCGCCTTGCGGCCCTTGTCCAGGTAGGACGCGCTCGGGCGCCACGTCAGCCAGGTCTCGAGGAGCCGCTCGCCGTCGTCGTCCAGCGCATGGTGCTCGGACGCGATGCGCAGGATCGCCTCCCGCTCGCCGTCCTGGACCTCCCCGTCAGCCCACGCCACCTCGATCAGCGGCAGCAGCGCGAGGGCGCGCGGATCGGCGGGGGAGACCCCCAGGGCGTACAGGTGTTCGTCGAGGGTCTGGTCCATCGGTTCCTCCCAGCAAGGGCTGGTCTACCGCACCCGGTGGGGGGTGGTCGAGCGGTCCTCCAGGGCGGGGCCGCCGAAGGGGGTTTCCTGGCGGTTCGGCGCGTTCCGAACCCGAAGGGTCCAAGGGGCCCGTCCGATGCCGACCCATCCCACGATCCGCTTGCAAGGCCGTGGAATCTCGCATGACTCCGCGACGTCCAGCCTCCTACCAGCGCTTTCCCGTGGCACCACCTTGCGGTGGGCTCCGGTGCGTGTGACCGGGCAAGGTCGCCCTCCGGGTTGATGGTGCGATCGCGCGGCGTGGTGCGTGGCGCGGTCTCATCCACCAACCTGGGCCCGGCTTGGGGCGGCGAGGGCCACGGTGGTCCGCAGCAGCCCACGGAGAGCCGATGACGAGCGGATTGGGGTACGGCCTGAGATCACGGCATGGACTGTACGACCCCCAGACAGAGCACGACGCGTGCGGGGTCGGGTTCATCGCCAGCATCCACGGACACAAGGACCGCGGGATCGTCACTGACGCCCTCGAGCTCCTCTGCCGAATGACCCACCGCGGGGCCACCGGCTGCGACCCCCTCACTGGCGATGGCGCCGGACTGCTCGCACAGATCCCCAACCGGTTCTTCCAGCGTCGCTGCCGCGAAGAGGCCGGCTGGGACCTCCCCGGCAAGCGGCGGTATGGCATCGGTCAGCTGTTCCTTCCCCAGGACCCCGACCAGCGGGCGGCGTGTGAGCGCATCCTGGAGGAGGTCGTGGAGGCCGAAGGGCAGCGGCTCGTCGGATGGCGAGACGTCCCGGTCAACGACGCAGGCATCGGCCCGGTCGCCCGCGCCGCGATGCCCAAGGTCCGCCAGGTGTTCGTGGCGCGCCGACGCTGTGTGCCCACCGCGTTCAATCGGCGCCTGTACGTGATCCGCAAGCTGGTCGAGAACCGCATCCGCGAGGAGGGCGTCGACCCGCTGCGTCAGTTCCACGTGTGCAGCTTCTCCACCGAGACCATCGTCTACAAGGGTCTGCTCACGCCCGTGCAGATCCCTGGGTTCTACGAGGATCTGCAGCAGGACGACTTCGTCTCGGCCATCGCCCTGGTCCACAGCCGGTTCTCCACCAACACGGCGCCCTCGTGGGACCGGGCGCAGCCGCGCCGGTTCATGTGCCACAACGGCGAGATCAACACCCTGCGCGGCAACCGCAACTGGATGCAGGCCCGCGCCGCGAAGCTCGAGTCCGCCAAGTTCAGCGGGGGGCTGTCGCGCCTCGGGCCGATCATCGAGGAGGACCAGTCCGACTCCGGCCAGTTCGACAACATGCTCGAGCTGCTGCACCTCGGCGGCCGCACCCTGCCGCACGCCATGATGATGATGATCCCCGAGGCGTGGGAAGGGGACGACCAGATGGACCCGGAGCGCCGGGCCTTCTACGACTACTCGTCCACCCTGATGGAGCCCTGGGACGGCCCGGCCGCCATCTGCTTCACCGACGGGTTCTTGATCGGGGCCACCCTCGATCGCAACGGCCTGCGCCCAGCCCGGTACATGGTCACGGCCGACGGCCGGGTGATCCTGTCCTCGGAGACCGGCGTGATCGACGTCGATCCGCACATGGTCGTCAAGAAGGGACGCCTCAAGCCGGGACGGATGCTGCTCGTCGACACGATCGAGAAGCGGATCGTCGACGACGAGGAGGTCAAGAACGACATCTGCGGCCGGTTCCCGTACGCCCGGTGGCTCGCCCGCAACGAGGTCAAGTTCCACGAGCGCGCGCTGTCGCGTCCGGTCGACGAAGTCACGGGGGCGGAGCTGGTCCGTCAGCAGCGGGCGTTCGGCTACTCTGAGGAGGACCTGCGCGTCCTGCTGACCCCGATGGCCGAAGAGGGCAAGGAGCCCACGGGCTCGATGGGCAACGACGCCCCGCTGGCGGTCCTCAGCGACCAGGCCCCGGTCCTGTTCTCCTACGTCAAGCAGCTGTTCGCCCAGGTCACCAACCCGCCGATCGATCCGATCCGCGAGCGCATGGTGATGTCGCTCAACACGTTCATCGGCGGCGGCGGCAACACGTTTGATGAGACGCCGGAGCACTGCCACCGGATCGCCCTGCGCCAGCCCCTGCTCACCAACGCGGAGCTGCAGGCGCTGGTGGAGTTCCGTGAGGGCGACTTCGAGACGTGCAAGCTGTCGACGCTGTACGACCCGTCGTCGGGCCCGCAGGCGCTCGAGCGCGCCCTGGACGCCCTGTGCGCCGCCGCCAGCGAGGCGGTCGACGAAGGCTGGAACATCCTGGTCCTCAGCGATCGGGGCGTGACCCAG
>JAUHWK010000030.1 GCA_030424555.1 bacterium
ACAGTTGCTCGAGGGCGTGTCGCAACGGATGAACGTCGCCGACGATGTCCTTATGCTGTTCCTCACCTCGCACGGCTCGAGGGACGGCAGTATCGACGTCTCGCTCACCCCGCTCGAGTTGCGTGCCCTTGACGCCGTCACTCTGCGCGAGTCGCTCGACGAGGCCGGCTACCCCGTGCTCGCGGCCGAAGCGTACCGCCGCATGGTCGATGCCCCGCAGCACCCGTTCCGCGACGAGGCCACCCGCCACCTGCTGGACCTGTACCTGCAGCTCGGCGATGCCTCCGCGTTCGACCAGATCTACCAGCGCGAGGTCGTCAGCGGCCGGCTCACGATCGACGACGCCACCCGGTACGACGTCGGCCGGCTCCTGCTCCAGCAGGGCGATCTGGACACGTCCACCGCCTACTTCGAGCAGATCCAGCCCACCGCCAGCGCGTGGGCCAAGGCGCAGTACCACCTCGGCACCATCGGGGTCTCCCGCGGCACCGAAGAGGGCCTGGATTCCGCGCTGGTCGCGTTCACCACGCTCACCGATCCCGAGGCGCCCGTCGCCGAGTCCGACCGGCAGATCGTCGACTTGGCGTGGCTCGGCATCGCCCGCATCCACCAGGCCCGCGGCGAGCTGCTGCCCGCGCTCGACGCCTACTCCGGCGTCGCGGACGACAGCCCCTACCGGGTCGAGCAGCTGTACGAGCTCGTGTGGACCTTCTCCCGCGTGGGGGAGTGGGATCTGGCCGCGTCGGCCGTCGAGCTGTTCATGCTGACCTACCCGGACCACCCGGCGGCCGCTGAGATCCAGCTCACGCGCGGCCACCTGGCGTACCGGGAGTCCCGAGAAGAAGAGGCGCTCGCCCGCTACACCGAGGTGGTCGAGGCCCTCGATCCGCTGTCGCGGCGCTTTGGCGACCTGCTCGACAGCCGGGCGGAGACCGTGGCCACCCTGCACGCCATCGCGCGGGGCCAGGCCAGCGAGGTCGATGTCCTGCCTGCCTACGGCGTGTCCCTGGTGATGGAGGACGCCGCCTTCGTGCGCGCGGTCGACCTCACCCGCGACGTGCAGCAGCAGGCGCTCGAGCTCGAGGCCACCGAGGCCATCCGAGATCGGGTCCGGACGGCGCTCGGCGCAGGGCAGGGCGAGGACACGTTCGACATGCTGGGTGTACGCCGCGGCATCGTCCAGCAGCTGGTGCGGGGAGTGCAGGCACGCCTCGACACGCTGGCCGCTGAGGCCCGGTGGCTGGAGTCCATGGAGGGTGGGCGTGAGGCGATCGCCGGCGCCACCACCTCCCGTCTCCAGGCCGTGTCCACCTTCGAGCGCTTGGAGCCTGCGTTCCGCGGCGCGGAGGCGGCCTCCACCTCGGAGATCGCCACGATGGAAGGCCGCATCGCAGACCTCCGCGCGCTCGACGCGTCGCTACGGAACGTGGCACAGTCGCAGCGTGCCGCGCGCGTCGGCGTGGGGATCGACCTGCGCCTCGATCCAGACTCTGCCCGCGTCGACGGCCTCCATGGCCTGTTGGACGCCGCGCTCGAGGCCTTGTTCCGCGCGTCCGAGCGCGCCCCCACGGCCACCCGGTCCGCGGTCGCCGATCTCATCGATCGGTTCCGTGCCGAGGATCGCGCGGTGCGGCAGGAGCGCCACGATCACGCCACCCTCGTCGCGGCCTCCGAGGAGGTCGGCATCGCGGCCGGCCACAACGCGTTCGCCACGGCGCGCGCCACGCTCGACCAGACCATCATGGGCGCGGAGATGGGCATCGTGAACATCTTCTGGACCCGGTGGGTCCGCACTGGCGAAGAGTCCGAGCGCGTGAAGAACGAGCGCAACACCCTCGTGGACGCCCTCGAGGATCGCTACGGCCTGATCCGTCAGACCCTCGGACCGGCCCGCACCACCGCGCCCGCGGATCCCGATGGGGAGGGATCGCCATGACGCCTCCCCGCGCCTTGCGCGTCTTGCCGTTCGCGATCGCGTTGTCGCTCGGGTCCGTCGTTCCCGTGGCGTCGGCACAGGATGCCGTCGTCGCGCCCAAGGTCGAGAAGGGCGATCCGGCCGAGATCGACGCCGAGATGGCCTGGTTCCGCGACACCCTGCAGCGCGCCGAGCGCCGCTCGCAGGACTTCAAGCAGGACATCCTCGCCACCTACGAGGCCCAGCGGTCCGCACAGATCTCCGGGCTCACCGCCTCGTACGACGACACGATCGCGGCCCTCGATCGGGACGTGAAGGATCTTCGCGACCAGGCGATCGTTCGGTTCGAGGCGTTCCTGCGTCGCCACGACGACATCCGGGCCACCTCCGATGTCCGCCTCCGCCTCGCGGAGCTCGAGTTCCAGCTCGCGCAGGATCGCTGGCTGGATGCCTCTGAGGAGTACAACAACGCCCTGCGCGACGCGGGCGACGACCTGGTCCGGCTCTCAGAGCTGCAGGAGCAGGGCGATCCGATGATCGACCTGTCCCGCCCGGTCCAGCTGCTCACCGGCATCATCGAGGCCAACGAGGGCGTGCCCCGGGACGAGCAGTACGACCTGCTCGACGTCGCCTACTACATGCTCGCCTACGTCTACTACAACGCCACCGCCGAGCAGTTCGACAAGGCGTACGCGCAGGAGATCTTCCAGGATCTCATCGATGCGCGGCCCGACAGCGAGTACGTCGACTCGGCCCACCTGCTTCGGGGCCGCTACCTGTTCAGCGATCTCGACGACGTCGAAGCCTCCATGCCGGAGTTCGAGGCCGTCATCGCGTCGGGGCCCGAGGGCGACTGGTACGCCGACGCCGTCTACTACAAGGCCTGGGGACGATACAAGCAGTCGCGGTACGAGGAGGCCCTCGCGGGGTTCCGGCACCTGCTCGAGCTCAGCGCCGATCAAGAGGCCCGCACCGGAAAGCGCAGCGACTACGCGCCGGAGGCGATCACCTACATCGGCCTGACCCTGCTGGAGCAGGCGGACGAGAAGGCCGCGCTCATCCCGCTGGAGCTGCTGGCGTCGCAGCGCACCCCCATCCTGGTGGAGCTCGAGGCCTACTTCGCGCAGTTCGACGAGGAGCCCGACTGGCGCTGGGACGTCTACGCCAACCTCGCCGAGGCCCTGGTCAACTACACCCGGTACGAGGAAGCGGTCGAGATGTACCGCTACCTGCAGGAGGACGAGTCCTTCCGCCTGCGCCCGGAGAACCCCACCTTCCAGGACGCGGTCGTCCGCATCCTCAGCCGCGGCTACGGCGCCAACCTCGAGGCGGCCGGTCAGGCGCGCATCGACATGACCGACCGCTACGGCGAGGGCTCGGAGTGGTGGACCGCCAACCGCGCGGATCCCGAGGCCCTGGCCACCGCCCGTGGCTACATCGAGACCTACCTGCTCGATGTCGCGATCGAGTTCCGCATCAAGGCGCAGGAGGCGCTGGAGTTCGGCGACGAGGACGAGGCGGTCGCCATGTTCCTCAAGGCCGCCGAGCGCTACCAGGACTACCTCACGCGGTTCCCGGTCTCCGACGGCTACTTCGAGAACCAGTTCTTCCTGGCCGATTCGCTGCTCCAGGGCCGCGACACCCGTCAGGCCGAGAAGGAGTTCAACTCCCTCGTGCGCAACGCCCGCTACCACGAGTACGCGGACATCTCGGTGTACCAGCTCGCCCGGGTGCGGGAGCGCATCCTGCTCGACGAGGTCGGGCCGTTCGGGGAGCGTGCCCCCAATGCCCAGGTCGAGGAGGTCCTCACCACCGGCAGCGGCGGGCAGCTCACGGTGTACCAGCTCCTCCCTGAGCAGGTCGCCTTCCAGGAGGCGGTCGATCGCGCCCTGGCGTGGGAGTACGGCCCGCAGCCCGAGGGCATCGGCGACATGGCCGAGGTCCTGGAGAACACCGGCCACCAGCTGTCCTTCCTGGTCGCCCAGATGCTGTTCTACGCGAACCGGTTCGACGAGGCGCGTCCCCGTCTGATGGCAATCATCGAGGATCACCCCAACACCATCGAGGCGAGCTACGCCGCGACGCTGTACGTCAACAGCTTCATCCTCGAAGAGGACTACGCCCAGGTCCGCAAGTGGTCGCGCGAGTTCAGCACGCGCCGCCTGGGTCCGGACCAGACCATCGACGAGGCGTTCTTCCGCAGCGCGCTGGAGCAGTCCACGTACGAGATCGGCATCCAGGCGTACGCCAACGAGGAGTACGAAGCAGCCGCGGCGGCCTTCCTGGAGTTCGTCGACGAGTTCGGCGACGCGGACCTCGTCCCCAACGCGCTGATCTCGGCAGCGTCCGCGTACGCAGAGCTCGGCCGGTTCGACGACGCCAACACGATCTACGTCGACTTCCTCAAGCAGTTCCCACGGCACGAGGAGGCCCCGGCCTTCTACCTGCTGCTGGCCGAGAACTACGGCGCCACGTTCCAGCTCGACAAGGCGATCACCTACTACAGCGACCTCATCGACCGCTTCCCGAGCCACCCGAACGCCGCCATCGCCACCTACATGATCGCGTTCCTCAAGGAAGGGCTGGGCGACCACATCGGGGCGGCGCGTGGCTACGAGGCGTACGCGCGTCAGTTCCCGGACGAGCCGGATCGCGAGTCCACGCACTACCGGGCGGGCGCCCAGTACGAGCTCGTCAGCGACGATCGCGCGATCGCGTTCTACACGCAGTACCTGCGCACCTACGGTGTGGACAACCCGGACCACGCCCTCGAGGCCCAGGCCAAGCTCGCCGAGCTGTACAACAAGAAGGGCCAGTCGCGGGCCGCCGCCAAGGCGCTCGACAACCTCGTCCCCCTGTTCGACAAGGCGGTCGAGCAGGACAAGACGATCGGGCCCAAGGCGCGGGATCTCGCGGCGGCGGCGGCGTGGCGCGATGTCCAGGCGCTCTACGACGAATTCGTCCCGGAGGACATCCTCGAGGGCGACTTCCAGAAGCTCGCCGACTTCCTGTTCAACGGGGAGGGCGAGGAAGAGATCGTCGCGATCGTCGAGGCCGCGGACGCGCTCGCCGAGAAGTACCTGTCCTTCGAGTACACGACCGCGTCGATGTACGTGAAGGGCGCGGCCGCGGCAGACTTTGCCGCAGTTGGCTACGGCGTGCAGCCGCCCGCCAACTACACCGGTCCCCAGCTCGACGCGTTCTGGAACCTGCTGGAGCAGACCGTGTACCCGCGCATGGACCAGTACCGTCAGGACGCCGTCGCCCTGCTCACCAAGACGCAGGACCTCGCCACTTCGCAGAAGCGCCACTCGGTCTGGGTCGACAAGGCCACCTTGCGGCTCAACGAGCTGGACCCCAGCGAGTACCCTGCGGGCAAGGATCCGGTCGTCAGCGACGGCAAGGTCGAGGCGGTTCCGGCCCTGCCGATCCGTCGTCCCCAGCCCAAGGCAGACGCCACCGAGGCAGGGTCTGACGAGGGAGGCACGCCATGATCGCCCGTGTCCACCGGGTCGTTCCCGGTCTCGTCTTGGCGCTCGCGCTTCCGGCCGCGGCCGTCGCGCAGGACACGCCCTGGGACAGCACGGGGGGGGAGGCGGCGCCGTCGTCAGAGGGGCAGGGGACCGCTCCCGCCACCACGCCGTCCGAGCCCGCGGCAAAGGACGGCGCGTACACGTCGGCCACCGCCAAGCAGGAGCGCCTGCTTGAGAAGGGGACCGAGGCCGACCTGTTGCGGGCCCGCGAGGATCTGCAGGCCTACGTCGGTGGGGCGGGATCCGAGGATGCCTGGGGCTGGTACCTCCTCGGGGTCTCGATGTTCCGGTTGGGCGCGCACGACGACGCGGCCGACGCCTTCTCTCGGGCCACCGAGCTCGACCGCACCCTCGCAGAAGCCTGGGTGGGACTTGGCGAGGCCGACGCCGCCCTGGGCGATCCGGACGCGGCCCTGCGGCGGTTCCGGCGCGGGCTCGACATCGTCCCCGATCATCCCGGGCTGTTGGTCGCCAAGGTGCGCGCGCTGCGTCTCGCCGGTCGGTACGACGACGCGATCGCGGCAGCCAAGGACGCCCTCAAGGAGAACGCCCTCGAGCTGGGCCTGTACCACGAGATGGGCAACGCCTGGCTCGCCAAGGGCAACACCGGCCTGGCCACCTTCGTGTTCGAGAAGGCGGAGGCCGTTCCCGGTGGATCCGAGTCGGCGGTGATCATCGCAGACATCGGCTGGACCCGGTACCTCGCCGGCGATGCCTACGCGGCCAAGAAGCGGCTGGCCCAGGCCGTCGAGCTCGATGGCAACTACCTCCCGGCCCTCGTGGCGCTCGCGCGCGTTCGATACGACGACCGCGACCACGAGGCGATGGTCAAGCTGTTGGAGCAGGCCTCTGCGCTCGACGAGTCCTCGCCGTCGATCTGGCTGGATCTCGGGGTGGCGTACCGCGGGCTTGGCCGGCTGGAGGACGCGAAGAAGGCGTTCATCAAGGCGCGCGAGCTCGATGCCCGCGACCCGCAGCCGCTGTTCAACCTCGGGGTCCTGTACGCAGACGACCTCAAGGAGTACCAGCTCGGGATCGACAAGCTCGAGGAGTACCTCGACGCGGGCGGAACCGAAGTCGACCGTGCCAAGGCCTATCTCGAGGACATCGAGAAGGAGAAGGAGCGGGTCGAGCGCAAGGCCAAGGCCGAGGAGCGTCGTGCCAAGCGCGACGCCGAGCGCAAGCGTCAGCAGGAGCTGCTGGAGCAGCAAGAATCCGAGGCCCCGTCCGACGACGCGGCCCCGGCAGGCGACGCCGCCCCCGCAGGGGATGGTGGCGATGTGTGGGGAGGCGGCGATGCAGGCTGATCACCAACGGTCTCGACGGATCCCCGTGCTGGCGGGGTTGTTCTTGGGCTGTGTGCTCACGGTGCCCGCGTTCGCGCAGGATGCGGCCGGGGCCCTCCCGTCCGAGAAAGAGTTGGAGCAGAAGGACGGCGCCACGGTCATCCGCGGCAAGGTCCTCAAGCCGGAGGTCACCGTGTTGGTCCGCCGCAAGACGCTCGACGTCGCGCTGGATCTCGGGTTGGACCGAACCTTCCTGGACCGCATCCCCGCGGCCCTCCACGACGAGGCGTTCGAGGAGTGACCGGCACCGCCGGCGGGTCGGCGCCCTCTGGGCCGGTCTGCGGAGGGGACGGTTGGCCCGTGTGGGCACCATCACAACAACCTCACAACGCCCTGCTGTGTCGGCCTCGCCGACTGGACTAGACTCGCACCGTACTGGATCCGCGTCCGCGTGGTCCCCCGTTTCACTTCCCGGACAACCCGGGACACCCACCACCCGGGATCGCCGGGAAGTCGAAGGAGTACCGATTATGACTCGCATGGTCGAGATGTTTCAGGACGGCGGCACGTTCATGTGGCCGATCCTGGTGGTGTTCGTGTTCGGCATGGCGATCTCGTTCGAGCGCCTGTTCTACGTCTTCGTGCGTGCGAACCTGAACAGCACCGCCTTCATGGCGCAGATCCAGAAGCTCATCATGGCGGGCAACATCGACCGCGCCATCCAGCTGTGCAACGCCGAGCCGCACTCTGCGCTTCCCCGCGTCGTCAAGGCTGGCCTCACGCACGCCAACCAGCCGGAGGAGGACATCGCCCGCGAGGTCGACGAGTCCATCCTGATGGTCTCCCCGATGATCAACAAGCGCACGAGCTACCTCGGCATGCTGGCCAACGTCGCCACCCTCATCGGTCTGCTCGGCACCATCTGGGGTCTGATCATGGCGTTCGAGGCGGTGGCCGCCGCGTCCGCCGAGATGAAGCAGCAGATGCTGGCGCAGGGCATCTCGGTCGCCATGTACACCACCGCCGGTGGTCTGATGGCCGCCATCCCGATCATGATCCTCACCTCGATCATCCAGGGCCAGAGCACCCGCATCCTGGACGACGTCGAGCAGTTCGGCCTCAAGACCGTCAACCTCCTCGTCGCGCGTAAGCGCAACGTGGGTGGCTCGGCCGCCGCCGAGGGCTGATCGCCCCTGCCTCTTGGGGGCCGGCACCGCGTGTGACCGGCCCTTCGTCCCTCCCCCCTGGGTCCTGTCCACGGAGCCATCGCGATGCGCAAAGCCCGCAAGGAATACGAGGAGCAGACGCTCGACCTGGTTCCGATCATGAACCTCGTCACGATTCTGATCCCGTTCCTCCTCATGTCCGCGCAGTTTGTCACCCTGGCGGTGATCGACTCCACCCTTCCGGCCATCCAGCAGGAGTCGAACGAGCCTCCCAAGGAAGAGGAAGAGGAGCCGCTGGGCCTGTCGATCCTGATCACGGACGAGGGGTTCACCCTCACCGGCAAGGGTCTCGACGCCGAGCTCCCCAAGGACGACGAGGTCAACGGGCCCAACGTGGTCTGCCTCGAGGCAGGGTGCCCCACCGCCGAGAGCTACGACTACGACACGCTTCGAAAGAAGCTGGTTCAGGTCAAGGACCGGTGGAACGATGAGGAGAACGCCATCCTCGTCCCCGGATCCAAGGTCTCGTACGAGACCGTCGTGCTCACCATGGACGCGGCCCGCGAGGATCCGGAGGATGTGGTGGACGAGTCCACCCAGAAGAAGCGCGAGCTCTTCCCCTTCGTCGTCATCGCCGCCGGCGTGAACTGAGGAGACTGCCATGGCCCGCCGTTCGCGTCGCGCACCTGAGAACGAGGAACTGAACATCACCTCGATGATGGACATGATGACCATCATCCTCGTGTTCCTCCTCAAGTCCTACTCCACCGACGACATCACCGTCGCCGGCAACGACGACCTCCAGCTCCCGGTGTCGTCCTCGCTCAAGCCCCCCAAGCTCGCGGTCAACGTGATCGTCTCGCGTGCCCAGATCCTCGTCGATGGCGAGCCGGTCCTGGCGCTGGAGCAGGTGGCCGACGAGGCGTCGGGCGAGATGGTCCCGGCGATCCCTGCGGACGCCAAGACCGGCCCCAAGATCGACGACCTGTTCGAGAAGCTGCAGGCCAAGGCCGAGCAGGCGAAGACCTTGGGTCAGCGCGCCCAGTCTGACGAGTTCGACTTCAAGGGGCAGATCCTGCTCCAGTGCGACCGTCGTCTGCCGTTCAGCGTTGTCCGCGACGTGATGTTCACCGCGGGCCAGGCACAGTTCGGCGAGTTCCGGTTCGTCGTCATCAAGGGCAGCGGGTGATCCGTCCTCCGCTCCAAGGGGCCGGCGTGTCGTCGGCCCGCATGGAAGGGCGTCCTGCCACGGTGGCGGGGCGCCCTTCTTCGCGTCCTGCCCACCACGCGCCGCGATGTGGAGAGGGGACGTTGTCGCGTCGTGGACGTTCCGCAGTTGTTGACGAACCCATGCGGCCGCGCCCCGACGCGCTGGATATTGCGGCAACGTACGGAGGGACCTTGCGAGCACACCCTCGCCTGGACTATCGTGTCGGAGGTTGGAGGTCGGCGCAGGCCGTCCGCCGCCCTGACCACTCCGGTGTCCGGCGTGGTGCCGCAACGCGGGGTCGCTTCCGTGCGTCGAGTCCAGAACAACGGCTGTGGTTCGGTACGCGGGACCTCTGCGTCATGGCACTGGGTCCTCTCGGGGGGGAACTGACCGGATGAGCGAGCAGAACCGCCAGATGAAGGTGCTGCGCATCGGCATCATCCAGGACGGCAAGGTCCAGGAAGAGCGTCTCGTCGAGATGGGCGAGGACGTCACGGTTGGCAAGTCCAAGGGCGCCACCTTCGTGGTGCCGGACGCCAAGATGGATGCGCCGCAGATGACGCTGTTCGCATTCCGCGACGGCCGATACCAGCTGCAGTTCGACAACGTCATCAAGGGCAAGATCAGCGTCGACGGCAAGCCCACGTCACTCGACAAGGCGCGCCGTGGGGAGATCCCTGTCGGCAAGGCCGGCGAGCTGTTCGCGCTGCCGCTCAAGGACTCCGACAAGGGCAAGCTTCGCGTCGGCAGCACCACCGTGCTGTTCCAGTTCGTCCCGCCGCCTCCGGTGGCCGCGGCGAGCGACGCGCGGGTGAGCTTCCGCCCCCGCTGGTTCGACGACGACGATCCGGTCTTCCTCGGCTTCTTGGCGCTGTGGTCTGCGTTGGGCATCGTGTTCATGGTCTGGGTCCAGAACACCGAGGTGCCTGAGCGCACGATCGACGAAATCCCCGACCGCTTCGTCAACCTCAAGCCACCGCCTCCGGTCGAGACCCCGCCCGAGGAGCCGGAGCCCAAGGTTGAGGAAGTCGCGACGGGCAAGGTCGAGAAGGTCGGTGGCGGTCCCGCCAAGGACACGCCCAAGGCGTCCGACAAGCCAGCCCCCGAGAAGGGCTCGGCCGACGAGGCCCAGGCGGTCAAGGACGCGGAGCAGCAGCTGGTGGAGGAGAACGCCCTGTTCGCCGCCGCCCAGGCGCAGATGCTCGGCACCGTGGGAGAGAACGCCCGCGGCACCGTCCTGTCCGACAATGCCCAAGGCAACTACTCCGACATCGACGCCAAGCTCAAGGCGGCGGCGGAGGCCGGCGCACAGCTGGGCAACGGCAGCGTCACCAAGGGTGGCGTGATCGGCGGCACGGGAGCGCGGGGGCAAGAGGGCGGCGTCAAGGCTGGCAAGACCGGCGACGTCGAGGTGGCGGGCGGCCCCACGGTCGCGGCACCCAAGCCCTCGCTCACCACCGATGGGTTCGGCTTCGATGGCGAGGGCAAGGCCAACGTCCTCAACATCGTCCGGCGCTACCAGGGGCAGCTCAACTACTGCTACGAGCGTGCCCTCAAGTCCGACCCCACCACCCGTGGCCGCGTGGTCGTCGAGTGGTTCGTCGAGGGCGGCAAGGCGATCGATGTCGAGGTCGTCCAGAACGGCACCGGCAGCCGCGAGTTCGCCGACTGCATCGTGCTGAAGATCAAGAACTGGCGGTTCTCTGGCGTCGACGATGGCTTCGCCCAGAACACCTTCATCTTCCAGCCGCAGGAGTGACGGGTGGGGCGGATCGTCAACACGGTGTTGACGATGACCCCATCCGCCGCATACTCTCCCAGGGTGAGGAGGCTTCCTTGTCCACTGTCCACCGACTTCAGACGGGTACCGGCATCATGATGCGCGTCCAGCGTCTGGTGGGCGTCGGGCTCGTGGGCCTGCTGGGCCTCACGTCCGTCACTGCGCTCGCCGCAGAGGGCGACGACGCGCAGGGCGCCACCCTGTCGGTCCGCGACCAGAAGAAGCAGGTCGACGACATGGTCAAGCAGATCCAGGCCGTCGCCAAGCAGGTGGCGGGCTGGGCGGATGCGTCGGCCTCCAAGGGCAGCGCGTCGGCGGCCGACAACACCTGCCTCGCGGGTCGGGCCAAGCTGCTGGCGGAGTTCCAGAAGAGCGCGGCCGACACGGCCGAGCGCCTCAAGGCGGCCATCGAGGCGGGCGACACGGCGGTGATCGCCCGCGAGCAGCGCGCGCTGGATGCGGCGCTCTCCGAGGCGGACAGCGCGGCCAACCAGGCCGCGGTCTGTGCGCAGTCTGCGGGGGTCGCGGGGGCCGGCGACCAGCTGAGCCTCCGGGGTGGCACGGGCGACCCCGAAGATGACACGAAGACGCCCGAGCTGGACTCGCTCGGGTTTGGCAATGATCCGGCGGACGTGTCGCCATTCTGATGACTCGAGAGGGCGACGCCAACGTGTCGCCGGGGGTGAGGATGTCGTCGAGCCGAACACTGCTGGTTGCGGGTGCCCTTGCGCTCGCCTCTCCGGCTGTTGCCGCGCCGGGCGATCACATTCAGGCGGGGCCGGCGGAGATCATCCCGTCGGTTCGCGTCGGGTTCGAGGTGTGGACCAACTCCTACCTCTCCCCGTGGGAAGACCTCGGGGGTGCGCCGTACAAGCTGGGCGCGGTGTTCCTCCTGGAGCCGGCGCTCAAGATCAACGTCGACCACAGCAAGGTCCGGTTCCAGTTCGACGGCCGCTACCCGCTGCGCAAGTTCATGCAGCAGGACCTGGGTCAGGATCTGGATCGCTTCAGCGACGTCGACCTGGGCTTCCGGCTCGACATCCTCCCGGAGGGCACGGTCGGCGTGTACCTCGCGGACCGCCTGCAGATCCGCAACCAGGCGAGTGACCAGGCCCGGTTCGAGGGCTCGCTGATCACGCGCCTGCAGAACGATCTCGAGGCCGGCGTTCCGTTCCGGTTCGGCCCGGGCATGTCGCTCACGCCGTACATCCGGTACACGTTCCAGAACACGCGCCTCCCGGGTCCCACCGGCAAGGTCCCGTTCAACAACCGGAACACGCCGGAGCCGGGGCTGAACTTCCACTGGCGCTTCTTCCCGAACACCATGTTCGTGATCGAGGGGCTGGCGAACTTCCACCGGCGCGAGAACCACTTCGTCGAGTCCAACGGGTCGGCGGGATCGTTCCTCGGCTTGCCGGACGCCGACTTCGTCAAGGTCCGCACGGGACTCCGGGGCCGCATCACGCGCCACCTGATCCTCACGGCCACGCTCGGCTACGGCTACGGCAACTACAAGGAAGCCACGGTCGACGACGAGGCGGGCGGGAATGCCGAGGCGGGTGCCACCGGGCAGGATTCCTACGCCAAGGACGTCACGGGCGTCGATGCTCTGCTGGCCACGGTCCAGTTCGGCTTCGACATCGGTCACTCCGAGCGCAAGACCTTCGGCCAGATGGTCACCCTGCGGTTCCTCAAGGACTTCGACGACTCGTTCTTCACCAACTACGTCCACTACTACGACACCCGCGTCGGCCTCGACAGCCTGTGGGGGCGGTACCTGCGGTCCTCCATCGGCGGTGGGATCCGGTTCGAGGAGTACAAGGGCGAGATCGAGCGCAACGACACCTTCTGGACCGCGGATGCGCGTCTCGACATCGTCCCGGCTCGCTACATGGTGATCGGCGTGGGCGTGCAGTACGCGCAGCGCTTCTCGGGCGACCAGTCGGTCAGCTACGACAACATCGTCGGCAGCGTCGACGCCACGTTCACGTACTGAGCGGCGTCCGGCAGCGGCGTGCTCTGTTCGTTCGCGCGCCGGGATGGTCGATCCGGGTCCGCGGGTCGTGCAGGGCGCGGACCCGACGCGCTACGTGGCGGGGAGAGGAGCGGTGATGACGCGTGTGTGGGCGGCCCTGGTGATCGGTTCGGTGCTCGCGATGCCGTCGGCGTGGGCCGGTGCCGCAGAGCCCGCGAAGGGAGAGGGCGAGCCCGAGCGATCGGTGGAGCGTGCTCCGGCGCGCGACGAGGCCACGTCAGAGTACACGCTCGGACGGGCGGATGTCGTCCAGGTGCAGGTGTATGGCGAGCCCGAGCTGAGCAAGGAGGTCGTGATCGACGACACCTGCCGGATCATGGTGGCGCTCGTGGGACGGGTGGATGCCTGTGAGCGGACGCCTGCGGCGGTCGAGCAAGAGCTGGAGGCCCGCCTGTCGGACGGGATCCTGGAGCATCCGCACGTTGCCGTGTCGGTGGTCGCGTACCGGAGCCAGCGCGTCGACGTCCTCGGTGCCGTCGAGAACACGGGGCCCATCTACCTGAAGGGGCCGACCACCGTGCTCGACGTCGTCAGTGAGGCCGGTGGGCCCAGCGGCGACAACGTGGTCCAGCTCGACCTCGTGCGACGGAACGGCTCTGCCGAGACCTACAGCATCCCTGAGCTGGTCACGCGCGCGGAGCCCGTGCGGGTGTTCGCGGGCGACAAGGTCGTGCTCAAGCCTGGCGAGGTCGTGTACGTCGAGGGAGAGGTCGCGCGGCCAGGGGCGGTGGTCGCCGTGGACGGCATCACCGTCGCGCGCGCGATCGCGCTGGCGGGAGGGCCCAAGGAGTACGCGAGCCTCGTGCGGGTGCTCGTGCGCCACGCAGATGGCTCGCGGGAGCGGGTGAACGTCAAGCGCATCCAGCGCGGGCGCGCCGCCGACGTGCCCCTGACGCCCGACGACCATGTCCTCGTCCCGCAAGGCGGATTCTGAGGCGTCGCGACGGGGCGGTGGTCTGGGCGGAGGATCGGCGACGATCCGCTCGGGGACGGTCCCGTCGGGGGGCCTCGGGTGCTATGCTCGCGCGCGGAGGGACATGGCCACGAGCCCACCGGAGACCGTCGTGACCACCGTCGGACGGGCGGTCGGAGAGCACCGCCGCGAGCTGGGGTGGCTCGCGAGCATCGCGCTGACCGTGTTCGCCGGAGTCTCGCTCGCGGGGCGGGACCCGTCCGATCCCACGTGGCTTCGGCCGGACGTCACGGGCGAGGCCGAGGTCGCCAACCTCGCGGGGTGGCTCGGCGCGAACGTCGCGGACCTGCTGTACCGGCTCCTGGGCGTCGGCAGCGGGGTCGTGGTCCTCGTGCTGTTGGGGGTGTCCGTGCTGCGGCTGGCCGGGCGCCCGCTGGGCGCGTGGTGGCGGTGGTTGGCTGCGGCGGTCGCAGGCGTGCTCACCTTGGCGGGGGTGGCGGCGAGCGTGGCGGTCGAGCCCGAGACCGAGGGCATGGAGATCCTGCACCCTGCGGGCGTGCTCGGCACAGGGCTCGAAGGGGCGCTGGAGGGGGCCCTCGGCCCGGTCGGGTTCTGGGCGGTGCTCACACTCGCCTGGCTCGCCGCCCTCGGGGTGGTGTTCCGGGTGTCGTGGCGCGACGTGTCCGACGCGGCGGTCTCGCGGGTTGAGGCCGAGCTGCCGCGGGTGCGCGATGCGGCCCGGGCCGCTGGTGGATCCATGGGCGCGTGGATCAAGGCCGGCCTGCAGGGTGCTTGGACCGTGTTGGTCTCCTTCCTGGTGGCCGTGGGCCGTGCGGTGCTCGCCACGGGATCGCGGGCTGGGGTCGGGATGGGCCAGCTGGGCCGAGGGATGTGGGACGCCCTGAGCAAGCGCGAGGAAGCGCTGGACGACCCGGCATGGGTCTCGCGTGTGCAGTCGGGTGGACGGAGTGCGGTGGGTGGCTTCGCGGGGCCGTTCGAGGGAGACGACGACCCGCGCGGGGACACCCAGGTTCGTCCGGAGACCGATCCCGCGCCCCCCACGGCACCCGACGCGGAGGTCGGGTGGGATCCGACCGCCGCCGCCACGCGCGCAGGGGAGGACCCGGACGATCTGCTCGACCTGTTCCCCGAGTTCTCGACGCGGCCGGGCGTGCGCCGTCCCGCTGCCACGGCCCGACGAGCGCCCCGGGCTGTCCCTTCAGCGTCTCCTCGGATCCAAGGTCCCCCGGTGCAGGTGCCCGTGGAGGACGCCACGGCGCCGTCCGATCCCTCGGTGGCGTCGGTGGCCTCGGTCGTGGACGTGCCCGTGGCGGCGCCCGCGGTGGCCGTGCCAGCTCCAGCTCCAGCTCCGGCGCCAGCGCCCGTGCCCGCGCCGGCTCGCATCACGACGGACCCCACCCCACTCGATCCCGAGGACGCGCCCGTGGTGCGGGTGGCCCCGGCGGATGTGCCTGCGCCGGATGCGCGGGCCGAGGCCCACCGTCCCCGGGTCGAGGCCGCCGAGGGCCTCCGAGACCTCCCTGCGCCCGACGACGGCCGGGCGGTCGCCGATCGCCCCTCGCTGTACTTCGAACTGCCGCCGCTCAACCTGCTGGACCCGGTGCCGGAGCAGCGGGCGGAGTTCGACGAAGACGAGATGGCGGAGCTCGCGGAGGCGGTGGAGACGGCCCTCGCCAACTTCAAGGTCACGGGACGGGTCACCAACGTCCGCGTGGGGCCCGTCGTCACGACCTTCGAGTTCCTGCCCGACGCGGGCATCAGCGTGCGCAAGGTCTCCAACCTCACCGACGACCTGGCGATGGCGATGGCGGCGCGCTCGGTGCGGGTGCTCGCGCCCATCCCGGGCAAGGGCGTCGTGGGCATCGAGGTACCCAACGACACGCGGATGACCATCTTCCTGCGGGAGATGCTGGCGTCGAAGGACTTCCGGAAGGCCAAGGGCGCCCTGCCCGTGGTGATCGGCAAGGACGTCGAGGGCCGGCCGGTGATCTCCGATCTCGCGAAGATGCCGCACCTGCTGATCGGCGGCACCACCGGGTCCGGAAAGTCCGTCGGGATCAACGTCTTGCTGTTGTCGATGCTGTTCACCAAGACGCCCGATGAGCTCAAGCTGCTGCTGATCGACCCCAAGCAGCTGGAGTTCAGCGCGTACGCCGACATCCCGCACCTGCTCCATCCCGTCGTCAAGAAGTCCGACGACGCGGCGGTGGTCCTCGACTGGGCGTGCCGTGAGATGGACCGGCGCTACCAGCTGATGAGTCAGTGGAACGCCCGCAACATCTCCAACTTCAACAACAAGCTCGAGCGCGAGCTTCGCGACTGGACCCGAGACAAGGCCTGGAAGTACGCCCCCGACGACTGGGCAGGGGACGGCCCGCCGCCGCCTCCGGAGCCGATGCCGTACATCGTGATCGTCATCGACGAGCTCGCGGACCTGATGATGGTCGCGAAGAAGGAGGTCGAGACGAGCATCGTCCGCCTCGCCCAGCTCGCCCGTGCGTGCGGCATGCACCTGGTGGTCGCGACGCAGCGTCCGTCGGTCGACGTCGTGACCGGCCTGATCAAGTCCAACATGCCCACCCGGATCGCGTTCCAGCTGCGCTCCGTCACCGACTCCCGCACCGTGCTCGACGCCGGCGGTGCCGACAAGCTGCTGGGCAAGGGCGACATGCTGATGCTGCCCAACGACGGCGGCGATCTGCGGCGCATGCACGGGCCGTTCGTCGAGGACGACGAGGTGCTGCGCGTCGTCGAGTTCCTCAAGAAGCAGCGTGAGCCCGCCTATGTGGCGGAGATCGGGCAGGCGGCGGAGGCCGGTGGGCTCGACAGCCTGGAGGGGGACGGGGATCTCGACGACCTGTACGACGACGCCGTGCGGCTGGTCTGCGAGAAGGGCAAGGCCAGCACGTCGATGATCCAGCGCCACCTCAAGATCGGCTACAACCGCGCCGCCCGCATCATCGACCAGATGGAGATGCACGGGGTGGTCGGACCGGCCGATGGCGCCCGTCCGCGCGAGGTATTAGGCTGACCGACCGGTGAGATCCGTCTTGGATCCTGTGTCAGACGGGATCCTCAGGCCCCTCGCCCCGTTCTTCGCCCCTCGGTGAATGTCTTTCCGACCTGGTCGTCAGACCGCCACGTGCCCAGGAAGGGACAGGCATCGCGCCGGTGCCCCCGCTCTCCACCGCACGCAGCCTCCGCACATGCCATCGATCCGCGTCCCGTCGTCTGCCGTGCGGCACGCACCAGGAGCCCCCATGACCCGCCGTTCGCCCTCGACCGACCGGACCCGTGACGGGATCTTCTCCCAGCCTCTGCGTACGCTTGGCCGGGGCTGGATCGCCTTGGCCCTGACGGTGGGGACGGCCACGCCGTCGGCCCTCGCGGAGGAGCCCGCGACGCCTGCCGCGGCCCCGGCGGCCGCGCCCGTCGGCGAGGCGGCGACCAAGGCGCTCGTCCAGCGCGTCGAGGCCAAGTTCAAGGACGTCACGTCCATGAAGGCGCAGTTCACGCAGATCGTCCACAACGAGATCTTCGGCGACGAGACGGAGAAGGGCGAGGTGGTGATCAAGCGGCCGTCGATGATGCGCTGGGCCTATGGCACCGAGAAGCAGTTCATCTCGAACGGCAAGAAGCTGTGGATCTACACGGCGTCCGACAAGCAGGCGATCGAGTACGACGACATCGCCTCCGCGCGGGGCTCGGCCGATCAGCTGCTCACCAGCCTCGACAAGATCGGCGAGTACTTCGACATCAAGGTGCTCACGTCGTCCGAGGCTGGGCACGAGCTGGTGCTCACGCCCAAGCAGGACGCCCAGTTCAAGCGCGTCCGCATGGCGCTCACCGGCGATCTGATGCCCCAGACCGTGGTCATCACCGATGCGTTCGACGCAGTCACCGAGCTGCAGTTCTCGGCGGTCGAGCTCAACGCCACGGTGGCCGACACCGAGTTCGAGTTCTCGGCG
>JAUHWK010000444.1 GCA_030424555.1 bacterium
GTCGGTGACGGGGGACAGCGCCGTGACGGCCTGCCAACGCTCGGGCTCCTCGAGGGCGAGGGCGAAGGCGCCGTGTCCGCCCATGCTGATCCCGACCACGGCGCGGGGTGCGGCGGGGTCGATGGGGAGCTGCTGGAGGAGGCTGGGCACGGCAGTGTGGCGGAGCCAGCGGAGGTGATGTGGATCGTCGGGGGCCTCGCCGTCGAGCCACCAGCCGTGGGGTCCGCCGTCGGGCATCGCGATCACCACGCCGAGCTCGGTCGCGAGGTCGGCGAGGGACGCGTCGAGGTGGTCGACGAAGCCCCGGGGGGCGTCCCAGGCGCCGTGCAGCAGGAGCACGAGGGGCAGGCCCTGGTCGGGGACGGGCTCGGGGACGTACGCGCGCAGGATGCCGCGGCTGCCGGTGGGGGGATCGGGCAGCGTGCGCTGGATCAGCCGCGCGGGCCGGGGAGGGACGACGTCGTCGGTGTCGATGGGATCGGGGGGGGCGAGGCGCTTGTAGGGGTGCTCCAGGAGCAAGGCATTCATCAGGCCGACCGCCATGTGCCGCCCGCCCAGCCGGGTGAAGTGGATGCCGTCGTCCATCCGCATCCGGCCGCTGCTGCCCTCGACCGTGACGTCGGCGCGGTACCCGCCGCGGGCATCGGCCGCGAGATCGAACGTGTCGATGTAGGTGCCCCCCACGGCGGTCACGGCGTCGCGGGTGACGTCGTTGAGCCACCGGATCTTCTTGGTGAAGGTGTCCGAGCGCATCACCGGCATGCCCAGCAGGATGAGGTCGGCGCCGGTGTCCTCGACGATGCGCGTGAGGCGCTGCACGCGGCGGGTGTACTCGGCGGCCCAGCCGTCGGTGTACACGGCGTGGATACCGCCGTCGTCGTCCACGATGTTCTGCCCGTCGTTCCCACCGAACTGGCCCACCACGACGTCGGGCTTGAACTCGGCGACCAGCTGCTCGACCTCGGCGGGCCAGTCGAACACGTCGGGCCGGGTGAGTCCGGTGCTCACCTTGCCCTTGCGGCGGATCTGCACGTCGAGGTGGTCGGCCATCCGGCGCTCCAGCTCGGTGCCGATGGCGTACTGGATGCTGGAGGCGCCGACGATCAGCACCTTGCGTGGGGCCGCGGGGCGGGTGGCGGCCCAGCGCTCGCCCGGGGTGCGGTTGTCGGTGGGCAGCGCGGTGGTGGTGGGGGCGTCGTCGCCCTCGTCCGCGGGCTCTGAGGGGGTCTCGAACCAGCGGGTCGTGCGGTCGAACGGGTCGATCCGGGCGTCGAGCGCGTCGCGCAGGGCGGCGAACGGCGCGACCCGGGCGATGGAAGCGGTGGTTCGAAGCAGGCCCTGCACCGGTGTGGACCACCCTCCGTAGGTGGCCTCGGTCTGCAGCGTGGCGGGCGAGGCCAGCGACACCAAGATCGCCAGGACCCACGCGCCCGTCAGGACAGCGCCGGGGGCGGACAAGGTGGTGGGGGTGGGATCGACCGGGCGGTACTTGTCGGCGACGGGCATGCGTTCCTGGGGCTGGGACGGCGCCTAACCGGGGCCGGGACCGTGCCGCACGGGTCGCGGTCGGGGGGCTGCGCGGGTAGGTCACGCCGACGGAGGACAGCATGGCCCGTGGACCCTCGTCGCTGCGTGTGGCCGTCGCCAGCCTGAACCAGACCGTGGGGGACTGGTCGGGCAACCGCGCGCGCATCGCGGCCGCCTGCACGGAGGCCCGGTCTCGAGGGGTGGCAGTCCTCGCGCTCCCCGAGATGGCGATCTCCGGGTACAGCCTGGGGGATCGGGTGTGGATGCGGGGCACCCTGGAGCGATCCTGGGCCTCGCTCATGGCGTTGCTGCCCGACACCCAGGGCCTCGTCGTCACGCTGGGCCTGCCGATCGCGCACCGGGGCACGTTGCTGGATGCGGTGGCGGTGGCGGTGGATGGCCGGCTGGTGGGCCTCGTCCCCAAGGAGAACCTCGCCACGGGTGACGTGCAGTACGAGAACCGCTGGTACGCCGGGTGGACCCGCGGGCGGGTGGAGACGTTCACCGCGCCCACCGGGGAGGCCGTGCCGCTCGGGAGCCTGGTGTTCGACGTGGAGGGGGTCGGGCCGCTGGCGGTCGAGGTGTGTGAAGACGGGTGGAAGGGCGTCCGGCCGGGGAGTCAGGCGGCGCTGGCGGGGGCGCGGCTCGTGATCAACGCGAGCGCGTCCTGGTTCACCCTGGGAAAGCACGCGGTGCGTCGTCGGCTGGTGCAGGAGGTCAGCCGCCAGGATCGGTCCGTGTACCTGTACACGAGCTTGCACGGGTGCGACGCCACGCGGCTGGTGTTCGACGGGTCGACCTTCGTCGCGTCGGACGGCGTGGTGGTCGCGGAGGGGCCGCGGTTCGTGTTTGGCGACGACGTCGTCCTCACCGACACGGTGGTGGACCTGGCGGCGGTGGACCGGGCCCGGCTCGCGGAGGGAAGCTGGCGGGCTCAGGAGCAGGCCCTGGTGGACGGGGACTACGGCACGCCGCCCACCACGATCCGCGTGGCGGCGTCCTTGCCCCACGCCGCGCCGACGCCGGATCGGACCGCGTGGTGGCTTCCGACCGACCCCTCATCGGTCGACCCCTCGCTCGATCACCTGGTCGACGCGGGCCTGCTGTCGTCGCCGATCCAGGCCGATGAGCTCCACCACGTCGAGCTGGAGCTCGCCCTGTGCTTGGGCCTGCGGGAGTACCTGCGAAAGTCGGGTGTGGGGGGCGTGGCGCTCGCGCTCAGCGGCGGCCGCGACTCCAGCATGTGCGCGGTGCTCGTCGCCCGGATGGTGGCGTACGAACAGGGTCGTCCCGATCCGGACACCGTCCGCGACACCCTGCTGACCGCGTACCTGGCCACCGAGCTGTCCGGAAGCGCCACCCGGGACGCGGCGCGCGCCCTCGCCGAGGCGCTGGGGGCGGAGCACGTCGAGCTGGCGATCCAGGACGCGGTCGACACCCACCGGTCCCTGGCGGAGACGGCGCTGGGGCGGGCGCTGGACTGGGCGGACGCCACCGACGATCTCGCGCTGCAGAACGTGCAGGCGCGGCTGCGGGGCTCGTTGATCTGGATGCTGGCGAACGTGCGGCGTCGCCTGTTGCTGACCACGTCCAACAAGTCGGAAGCGGCGGTCGGGTACACCACGATGGACGGCGACACCTCGGGGGGCTTCGCGCCGATCGCCGACGTGCCGAAGTCGCTGGTGGGGGCGTGGCTGGCGTGGGCGAGGGATCGCCACGGCCTGACGGCGCTCGACCGGGTGCTGCAGACCCCGGCCACGGCCGAGCTGCGTCCCGCGGAACGCGCCCAGACCGACGAAGGCGACCTGATGCCGTTTGCGGTGTTGGACCGGCTGATGCACCGGTTCGCGTACCTGGGGGAGGAGCCCGCCACGATCCTGGTGCGGCTGTGGCCGGTGCTGTCGGATCGCTACCCGGACGTGCATGCGTTTGCGGACCACGTCGAGCGCTTCGTCCAGCTGTTCTGCCGGGCCCAGTGGAAGCGGGAGCGGTTCGCGATCAGCCTGCGGGTGTCCCGGTTCGACCTCGATCCCAAGACG